>CAYUJA010000083.1:0-6402 GCA_964444875.1 uncultured Acidimicrobiaceae bacterium
CTCGCCCGGGTAGATGCCGGGGCACCGGTGATGGTCCACCTCGAATCCGGCAGCGCTGCGTTCGAAGTCCTGGAGCTGCTGACCTCTCTCGGTGTACCCGCCGACAAAGTGGTGCTCGCACACATTGACCGCAACCCGGATCCCGGGCTTCATGGCGAGTTGGCCACCACAGGGGTGTACCTGGGCTACGACGGGATGGCTCGCCACACCCGCGGCCCCGACTCGGCTCTGCTGGACCTGATCGAAGCAGTGGCGACAACCGCAGGTGATCGGATCGTGCTCGGCGGGGACGTGGCCCGCCGCAGCCGCTATGTAGCCTACGGGGGCATGCCGGGGCTTGCCTATCTCCCGCGCCGTTTCGTCCCCCGCCTCGCCGACCGTGTTGGTGATGACCTCGTGCACACCATCCTCGTCAAGAATCCCAGACGATTGCTGGCTTGGCATGATCCTCGGCTCACCGACCACTCCCGGATAACCTGACCCTGATGGCACGCACTCCTCGACTCAGCCAACCCGGCCCCGCAAACGTCGACAGGACATCACCGGTGCCCCTCTATCACCAGCTCAAGCGGGTGGTGCTCGATGAGATCGAGCGGCGAGGCCTCGAACCCGGAGCGCGCCTTCCCGGCGATCGCGAATTGTGCACCGACTACGACGTATCTCGAACCGTGGTCCGCCAGGCCCTGTCAGAGCTCGAGCATGAGGGCGTAATCGAGCGGAGACGGGGTGAGGGCACCTTCGTCGCCGCCCACAAGACGGCTCAATCGCTCGTGCAGTCCTTGACAGGGCTCTTCCAGGATGTTCACTCACGCGGTGGTGAGGTCATCAGCGAGGTTCGCAGGCTCGAGGTGACTCCAGCCGACCGCAGTATCGCCGCCAACCTCGAAATCGAATTGGAGACGCCGGTGATCGTCATCGAGCGTCTCCGCCTCGTGGACGGCGAACCGTGGGTGTTCGCCATCTCTCATGTTCCCTACGACCTGGCACCCGAACTGCTGGACGTCGACCTGTCCCATCGATCGATGTATCAAGCTCTCGAGGAAATGTGCGGTCTCGAGCTCGTCCGCGCGCGTCGCACGGCTGGAGCCGCAGCCGCCGGTGCCCAACTCGCCCGCGACCTTGGCATCACCGTCGGCGCTCCGGTGCTGGTGCTGCGGAACGTGAGTTATGACCCAGACGACCGCCCCTTCGAGACGTTCGTTGCCTACCACCGCTCAGATCGCAGCACCTTCGAGGTTGAACTCGTTCGTGAGCGCACGGCAGGTCCCAAGTTTCAGTTCGAAGGAAGTGATGGCTGATGACGGACAGTGCCACGCACACGTTGCACTGTCCCGCTCCGTGTGATCCCAATGACGACGTAATCTCTGCCGGGTAGCCCTATCCGGTCTCCATTTCGATCCCAACTCGCTCAAAACCATCTTCGAGCCACGTGCGGATCTCTGCATACTTCGGATCCGAGGAGGGTGGCAACACCATCGGCTTGCGGGTGTGCCCACCGTCGAAGCCTCTGGCGTGCAGACCCATCTGGGAGACGATCGTGCTGTCGGTGAAGTGCATCTTGGCGCTGAGGTCCATCATCAACACGTACAACTCTTCTGCACGCGGCCGGTCGCCGGACTCCGTGGCGGCCACGAGAGCCGTCATGATCTCGGGTGCCCAGTTGCTCATCCCGCCGATCATCGCCCGTATTCCCATGTCGTAGAAGGGCAGCCATCCCTTCGATGTCCCGAGGATCATCTGGAAGTCGGAGTCCGAAAGCTTGGCCTCGTAGAAGACCCGGCTCACGAAACCAACGTCGAGCGGGCTGTCCTTCATCCCTGCAAGACCGGCCTCCTGAAGGCGGCGAACAGTGCCCGTGGTGAATGAGAACCGGGAGGTTGCCGGGTTGTTGTACGCAAACACCGGAAGGCTCGTGGCCTGTACCAGCTCCGAGTAGAAGCCGATGATGATGTCCTCGCTGTGCTTGTAGTAGAAGGGCGGGACCGCACCGATCGCATCAACCCCCGAGTTCTCGGCGGCCCTGGCAAGGGCAACCGTGGAAGCGGTGTCGATACAGCCGACGTGGGCGATCAGCGTCTTGTTCTCGAAATCGTCGGCCACGGTTCTGGCCAACTCGAAGATGGCAGCGCGTTCCTCTATCGACATGAGCGGACCCGCCCCGTACGAGCCGGTGAGGAACAGCCCATCAACTCCGTGGCGGAACATCCACCGCATGTGCCATGCCGTTCTGTCGAGGTCGGGAGCACCCGCCTCGTCGAACAGCGTGACATTGGGAACAAGGGAACCTGTGATCATCGTGTTGTCTCCTCTGAGTTGTGGATCGATCCGATCCGGTTGGTGATCTCGACGAAGTTTGCGAACAAGTGTCGATAGACGGCGTGGACATCCTCCGATGGGAGGATTCGTGGTGTTTCTCGCAGTCTCTCGCGGTCGAACGTATCGATGTCCGCCGCTGCCCCGAGTGCCACCCAGGCAAGGATGGCGGCGCCTCTGGCGGAGCCTTCGTGTTCCGGTGGCACCACCACGGGAAGGCCCAGGACGTCGGCGACGATGCGCCGCACTACCGGCGAGGCACTGACTCCTCCGGTGAGCGCAACCTCGCGCAACGTCGTCTCGCCGGCGTCCTCGATCGCCAGTCGGACCCGCTGCAGGGCGAAGACCACGCCTTCGATCGCAGCCCGTATCAAGTGACGACGTTCATGGTGGAGGCTCAAGCCCACAAAAGCGCCCCGAAGCGCCGGTCGCCACCCAGGGCTCTGCTCCCCGACGAAGTACGGGAGCAAAACCAGGCCCTCGGCTCCAGGATCGACCGACTCTGCAAGCTCGCCGGCCTCGGAATAGGCATCGTCCGGCGCGCCGGCGCCGGGCAGTGCGAGATCGATGATCCAGTCATAGACCAACCCCGCACTCCCGATGATCCCACCCATCACCCAGCGATCTTCGGGGGCAACATAGGTCCAGAGCCCTCCCGAGGAATCGGTCACCGGGTCGGTGATCATCCGGCGAGCCGCGGCGCTGGTGCCGATGTTGATCGCCAAAACCTCAGGATTCACGGCTCCGCTGCCGATGCTCGACAGGGGTGCGTCGCCGGCCCCCAACACGATCGGCGTCCCGGCCGGAAGCCCGAGATCGGCCATCTCGCCGGCATCGGAGCCGTCGAGCAGCGTGCGCGGGGAGTCGAGAACCGGGAGATTCGCCTCGGTGATTCCCGCAGCGGCCATCGCCGCCTCCGACCACGAGCGTGTAGTCATGTCGAGCATCCCACTGGCCGAGGCTGTTGACCAGTCGGTGACGAGGTGCCCGGTCAGCCGCCATATCACGTAGTCCTTGATCGACACGAAGACCGCGCCATCGGGCAACGCAGCATTGGCCCGCAGCCAGCGGATCTTCGACAACGGGTAGATCGCCTGGATGGGACAACCCGTCACCGCCACGAGGTCAAGAGCACCGACGTCGGCCCGGAGAGCTTCGGCTTCCCCGGCAGCGCGGGTGTCGGTCCATGGGATCGAATCCGTCAGCGGTGTTCCGTCGCGGTCGATCGCCATGATGCTGTACATCTGGGCAGAGAAACTCACCGCACAGATGCCGGGCCCTTCGGCGGCCTGCTTCAATGCGGTCCCCACCACGTCGGCGGTGGCACGAACCACCTCGTCGGGGTCCTGTTGACTCCAGCCCGGCCGCGGGTGCTCCATCCCGAGCGGTGCCTTGACTCCGAAGCGAAGATCCCCGGTGGCGTCGAAGAGCATGGCGCGGGCGCTGCCCGTGCCGATGTCGACCGCCAGGACGAGGGGATCAGTCAATGGGAAGCCTTGGTGCATGGAGATATGACTTGACACCGGGACCGAGATACGTCTTCCACACGATCATGTTGTACGGATCGTCCCAGTCGAGCTCGTCTCGGAACAACTCGTGGAGACGATTGTTGTTGAACACCAGGTAGCCGTGGTTGTCGAACGTCATGCCATCGACCCAGACCATGCGATCGTCCGACAGAAGCGGCTGATACGTCCCTGCCGTCGGATCGAACACCCCGATGCCCTTACCTTCGAGCATCGTGTAGTAGATCAGCCCGTTGCTGTCGGCGCCCAACCCGTCCGTGTTGGTGCCCTTGTCCCCGTGGTCGATCACGGCCGCTTCGATCGTCTGGTCGTCGGAATCGAAGTCGCGGAGAAGCGCTGTTTCGATCGAGTAGAGGTGTCGAGCGGTGAGGGCACACCAATAGAGGCTTTGGCGGTCCGCAGAAAGGGCGATACCGTCGGCTCCTGTGCGCATCGGCTCATCGGGCCAGATCCTCTTGCCGTCGATTTCGAACCAGTAGTCGGGCACGTCCTGGGTACTGACGTGTTGGTGAAGCACCCGCCGCAGTCGGTCATTGGTGATGTCGTAGACGATCAGCCCACCCTGGAGGGGATCGGTGAAGATGCCGGAGTCTGCGATGTAGATGAAGCCGTTGGTGTTGTCGATGACAAGGTCATTGAGGAACGACGCCGTGTAGTCGGCGATCTCGGCTGGGATGGGAATCGACTTGACGAGGCTGTTGGAATCGATGTCCCAACACACGAGTTTCTGGGCGCCGTCGAGACAGGGCTCACCCTCGATGTGGCCCTGATCGAGGAACCACGCCCTGTTCTGCTCGTCGATCTCCCACCCGAGGACGGATTGGAGGGCCGAGACGTTGCCGACCTCGTTCATCTCCCATGAGGGATACGGGTCGAGAAGGGGTTTGCCATCCACCACGACAATCTTGTTCACCGTTCCGGGGATGCCGGGCGCCCATCGTGGCACAGACAAGTAGTGGTTGCCGTCCCGGTCGATCTTGAAGCCGGCCGCCATCGCGCCCTTCCACAGCTCCTGCTCGTCGAATTCCCTGGCAGAGCCCTCCTCTGGGAAGAGCCATTCGAGCCGGCTCCAGTGGTGGAGGATCTCGTAGTCACCGTTCGTGTTCAAAATGGAACCTCTCTTTCGTGCACGTCGCGTCGGGCCGCCTCATGAGCCGGCCCGTAATTTTCTCAAACCTCGCCAGAACCAGAACACCCCGACGCCGATAGCCACCAGGTAACCGCCCGATTCGAAACGGATCTCGTCCTGAAGGAACTTCATCCACAGCAGGGCGACGAAGACGGTCACCATGAACGACCAGAAGAACCGGTCCCAGATCTCGGACGGATACAGTCGGCGCACCGGTCTGGTCATTTCACGGCCCCCATCGTCAGTCCCCGCACGATGTAACGCTGGAGAACCAGTACGAAGATCAATGTCGGCACGACGGCCACCGTGGCCGCCGCGGCCATCGGGCCCCACAGAATGCCTTGCTGGGTCTGGAAGCCGGAGACACCGACGGTGATGGTCTTGGCTGCGTCGCGTGTGAGCACGTTGGCGAACAGGAACTCGTTCCACGAGAAGAAGAAGGTGAAGATGGCTGTGACCGCCAGTCCCGGCGCGGCGAGGGGGAGGGAGATCCTCAGGAACGTACCGAATCGGGTTGCGCCGTCGACCATCGCTGCCTCCTCGAGGGCCCGCGGCACGTCCTGGAAGAAGGAGTGCATGAGCCAGATGGCGAACGGGAGGCTGAACACGGTGTGCGCCACGATCAGCGCACCGGGCTGATCGAGACCGAGGAACAAGGCCGAGCCGATGCGGGTACCCCCGAGGTCCCTGAAGATGACGAAGAAGGGGATTATCACCGCAATACCCGGCATCATGCGAGCGGTGAGGATGAAGAACATCAGGGTGCCCTTCCCCGGGTTGAAACGGGCGAAGCTGTAGGCCGCAAGGGCTCCTACGACCACAACGATGATCGTCGAGCCGGTTGCCACGATGATGGTGTTGATGATGAACCGGCCAAAATCCGCCTCGCCGAAGGCAAACCGGTAGTTTTCGAACGTCGGCTGAAACATGATGACCGGAGGACGCGCCAGGATGTCTTGGGGGGGCTTGAACGAGGTAGCGATCATCCACACGATGGGGAATAGGAATACGACCACCAGCAACCCGACCACGACGTATCGAATGGTCTCGATCAGTCGTGCCCTACGGGAGTTGCCAACCTGGGTGATCATCAGTTCTCCGCCAATTCGGTCTGCTTGCGCATGAGCTTTCGCAGTGCCAGCCCCGAGATCACGATGGTGGCGTAGAGGAACAGGATCGACATCGCACTTGCGGTGTCGAGCTTGAAGAAGCGGAGTCCCGTCCGGTAGATGTAGAACGTCAGCACCTCGGTGGCTGTACCGGGGCCACCTGCCGTGAGAGCGAATACCGAGTCGTAGAGGCGGATGGCATCGATGAAGCGCAGCAGGCTCACGAAGATGACGACCCGCGAAAGCATGGGGAAAGAGATGAAGACAAAACCCTGCCAGAACGACGCGCCATCGATGGCACCGGCCTCATACAGCTGGACGGGAA
>CAYUJA010000083.1:6502-7844 GCA_964444875.1 uncultured Acidimicrobiaceae bacterium
CCACAGCCGACACCGAGAAGATCAACGTCTTGCGAACAGCGCTCCAGAAGAACCCGTCTTCGAGAACGAAGTAGTAGTTCTCCAGGCCGACGAATTCTCCGATCCCGACCGCGCTGGTGAGGTCTGCGAAACGCAACGACAGATAGACCGCATACCCGAGGGGATAGAGAGCAAAGAACCCCACGACGATCATGGCCGGGGTGATGAGCAAATACGGGTACATACGATCGGACACGTGAAAACGAGACCCCGTCTTCTTGGTCGATGTCGGCCGATCGAGGGTACGGTTCATCTTCTCACCTTGGAAGGGTGATGCCGGGCCGCAACGACTGCGGCCCGGCATCTGCTATTCGTCAGTAGCCGTATTTATCGTAAGGGAACGGTGCAGGCTTCGGGCTGTAACCCTCGCCAAGCGAATCGTTCGCTACCTCACACGCCCCACCGCAGTGCCGCTCGATGGCCTCTGCCATCTTCGCCATGGCGCCCGCGGGCGTTTCCTCGCCGGCCGCGGCAGATGAATACCACGTGGTCATCTCGTCGTAGATCTTCCCTCCCTGCGGAACGTACAGGTAGTTGGGGAAGAAGTTGCTGTCCGACGTGTGGTCGAGTACCTGAAGCAGGGTCGGGAAATGACCCGCGGTCAGGGGATTGTCGGCCACGAGCTGCTCGTCTCCAAGGATGCTCGCACGAGTCGTCGAACCGCCGCCCTCGGCAAAACGCCGCTGAGCGTCGGCGCTGAAGAGGAACTGGAGGAACGACAAGGCCGCGTCCGGATTCTTCGAGTCGGGTGAGATCCCGAGGCCGAACGCACCGACCCAGGTATGGGCTCCCGGCGAAGGGGCCGTACAGATCTTGGCACCCGGCACCTCTTGTTCGGTCTTGATCATGTTCGGGTACTGATCGAGATAGAAGGCCGCCGTCATTGCGATGAGACCCGACCGCATCTGGCCGACCACCTCGTTGAACGCCGACGTGAGCGCTCCGGGGGGAGCCGTCGGCAGCAGGCGGTTGACATAGAGATCGACCGCGTCAACGAAGCCGGGCGCCGTGACACCAGGCGTCCCGTCATCGTTGATGACCTTTTCACCATTGGTCCAGGCAATCGAGTTGATCTCGTCCTGCACATGGGGGAAACGTCCGGCCATCAGCCCGATCCCGTAGAAGTCGTCGTCGACGGCTTCACCCTTGAGCGTCTCGCCCGGAGCTCGGCGGAAGAACTCCGCCATGTCCGCCATCTCTTCATAGGTGCGTGGCACGGCGAGGGGATATCCGAATTCGGCTTGGAAATCGGCCTGTTCGGCAGGATCCTCCCACAGGTCACAGCGGTAGAACATTCCCATTG
>CAYUJA010000084.1:0-7838 GCA_964444875.1 uncultured Acidimicrobiaceae bacterium
TTTGAGGAGGCGCGACAGGGCGCGGTCTTTGAGCAGCTTTCCGCCGGTCTGACATGTGGGGCAGTAGTTGGTTTCGCGTCCGACCGAGACGATGCGCCCGATGGGGGTGGCACATACCGGGCAGGGTTCGTTGAACTTGCCGTGGACGGCCATGTCGGGGTGGAAGGCTGTGACCTTCGTGGGGAAGCCGTCACCGGTCTCGGCGATGCGTTTCTCGGTCCACGATTCGAGGATCGCTCTCGAGGCCTCGAACAGGGTGGCTACTTCATCCCCGGTGAGGTTCGTGTTCATCTGCGTCGGGGAGAGTCGAGCGCGATGCAAGATCTCGTCTGCGAACGCACCGCCGATCCCCGAGATGTACCTGGCATCGCTCAGCGAGCGCTTGAGGGTGTGGCGCTCTGCCATCAGTGCGTCTGTGAACTCGTCGAGGGTCGCTTCAGCGATCTCGATCCCGCCGGGGTCGATCCCCGGGAGGTCTTCGCTGCGCACGACCGAGAGCGAGGCCCTGCGTTTCGTGCCTGCTTCGGTGAGTAACAACGAACCGGAGGTGAAATCGAACGACGCCAACCCGTTTCGTTTCGGGACGGGCATTGGTGTATCGGTCCACTTCAGCCTGCCGGCGACCATCAGGTGGATGACGAGGTGCAGGTCTCGGGTGAGGTCGATCGAGATCCGTTTTCCGATGCGGTGAACACCGACGACGGTCGTGGCGTGGGCTGCCTCGACAGGGGGGTCGAAGGTGCGTAGGAGCGAGAACGACACAACCCGTATCTCTGAGAGTGTTTCATCGACGATCCGCGGTCTGAGCGCAGACAGATACGCCTCGATCTCGGGGAGTTCAGGCATCGCGCTCCGTCACCTGAACAGGTCCTCGGATGCCGGGCGGACGATGTCGGTTGCACGGCCCTCACCGGAGATGGAGAGACCACGCACGATGGCCACGGGAATCCCCGTCGCCTTTCCCATCACGAGGTCGGCGGCAGCGGCGACCTCGTCGACGATGTTGACCTCGGTCACGTTGAGTTCGTTGCCGTGGGTATCTGTCGTGCCTTTGAGGTCGAGGATCGGCGTGACACCGCTCACCCCGATCGCGACATCCACCAGGCCTCTGCGCCACGGCCGGCCGAAGGTATCCGTGATGACGACCCCGATATCGACTCCGGCGGATCGTGCGATGAGGGTGCGGAGCCTGTGTGCGGACCGGTCGGGGTCGACGGGGAGCGCCAGTGCATACCCCGGTGCGACGTTGGATCTGTCGACGGCAGCGTTCGCACAGATGAAACCGTGGCGGGTTCTGGCGATGACGAGGTCTCCGCGTCTGCGCACGATGCTCGCTGCCTCGTTCGCGATGAGGGCCCGGTACGCCTCCTCGGTGGGGATCTCGAATATCCGGCCTTCCTGTTTCGATACGACCTTGTGCGTGACGACGAGGATGTCACCGCGCACGAGTTCCTCGCCTGCATCCGTGATCGCCTCGACGATCATCGCCGCAAGGTCGTTTCCCGGTTCGATCTCAGGGAGACCCTCGATGCCGATGATGGTGACGGTACTCATTGCGTTGCCACTGTAAGGATCGTGCGAGCGAACGCAGCGCCATCGTCCCCGCCGGTGAGCCGCGTATCGGCAGGGACGACGGTGACGCCGAAGTCATCTCCCATCGTTACGTCGTCGCTGTCGCCTTCGTCGATGAAGAGGTGATCGACCAGGCCGTCGTACGCCTCGAGCACGCCGCGGGTCCCTGGTGAGAGCCCCACGGCCCGCATCACATCGTCTGCAGGCCCTTTGAGTGGTACGCCACCGAAAAGAGGGCTCACGCACACCCGCTGTGGATGGGCCTGGACGGCTGCGCGGATCGGTGCGACGGCAAGGATCGGCCAGATCGACAGCGGCGGGTTCGATGGGGCGATCACCAGTGTGTCTGCCCCCGAGATCGCGTCGATGACACCGGGTGCGGGAGCCGCCTGGGGGGCTCCGTGGTAGGCGACCGCACGAACGGAATCGGTGTGTTTCCTATCGACGAAGTACTCCTGGAACGACAGCCAGGAGCCGTCGGCGATCTGGATGTACGTCTCGACCGGGTCGTCGGTGGCGGGGAGCAAGGTGCAATCGATGCCGAAGGACTTTGCGAGTCGTGCAGTGATCACAGACAGCGGCACCCCGTCGGCGAGCAGGCGCGTGCGATACAGGCATACCGCGAGATCCTTATCCCCGAGGGCGAAAGAGGTGTCGACACCGAGTGTTGCGAGTTCTTCCATCGCCGTGAACGTGTCCCGGCGTCGTCCCCAGCCGTGCGGGCCGACGACGTTCGCGAGCGTGTACAGGATCGTATCAGGGTCAGGAGACACGCGAACGCTATATCGTTCGGTATCGTCACCCACGTTCGCTACGACAGTGAGCTGGCCAGGATCGAGGACCGAGCGAAGTGCTCGTGCCATTCTGGCTCCGCCCACGCCACCGGCGAGCACCGTCACGCGTTGATTGTCAGATCGCTGAATCGAATCCAGAATGTACTCCACATGTCTATGACGCCTCCAAACGAAGCGACGGTTGTCGTTGCGCTCATAACGAACACGACCGGCGGCTACGAGGCGACGGTCGCAGCTGTTGCCGGGCAATTGTACGCGCCCGAGCGTGTCGTGGTGGTCGGTACCGACAGGCGACACCTGCGCGAACTCGGCCCGAACGTATCGACGGCACCAACCCTCACCGACCTCGTTGGAGGACTCGATCGGACGGTCGACTACGTGTGGGTCCTCCATGAAGGTGCTGTTCCCTCCCCGGACGCCCTCTCGATGCTGGTGTCGGACGCCGATCGCATCGGCGCAGGGATCATCGGATCGAAGATCCTCGGAGCGGAGCGCGATGAGCTGGTGTCGATCGGCTTGATCACGGATGTGTACAACGTCCCGTACACCGGCCTCGAATTGGACGAACGCGACCAGGGCCAGTACGACATCGTGCGCGAGGTCGCGGCGGTGTCTGGCGTGTCTGCCCTCGTCAGGCGGGACCTGCTCGTCGGTCTGGGCGGGACAGATGAGCTGATGACCCCGATAGCGGCCGCGATCGACCTTGGCCAGCGCGCTCGCTTGCGCGGTGCGGTCGTTGCCATCACCGCGGCGTCAGAGGTCGTCTTCCCCTACGAGATGTCCGACCGGCCAAGGTGGAAAGCCGAAGCGAGCCGGATCCGGTCCCTGTTCAAGATCTACGGGCTGGTCACGCTCTTGTGGGTTGTGACACTCGACTTCCTGTCCGGGTTCGTCGAATGGGTCGTGTCGATCTTCTTCGGCAAGTGGTACGGCTGGGACTGGTTCCGATCGTGGGCATGGAACCTCATCCACGTTTTCGGGACGATCAAAGCACGGCGTCTGGCCAGACGGGGCAACACCGGAGGAGACGCGGATCTTTTTCGCTTCCAACGCAAAGGGAGCATCAGGTTCCATGTGATGGCCACGAACACCGCCGCGAGCCTTCGCCGTCGTCTGCCTGGCGATGACAGGCTCACCCTCGAGTCCCTGGGGAGAGACGTCCGCCAACCCGCGTTCGTCATCGGCGTGCTCGCCGTAGCGTTCGTGCTGCTCGCCGCCAGGAACCTGTGGTCGGATGGACTCCCTGCCGTTGGTTACACACTGCCGTTCCCGACCAGCGGTTGGGACGCCCTCAGCGCGTACGCTGGTGGATGGAACCCGGCAGGGTTCGGCAGTCCCGACCCGCTCAGGCCGCTGCTCGCCGTTGCGGGTATCGCCAAGGTGGTGACGCTGGGTTCTAGCACACTGAGCGAGTACCTTCTCGGTGCCGGTGCCCTGCTCGCCGGGATCTGGGGGATGACGAGGCTGCTCAGAACGTGGTCGATCCCTGCAGCGCCGGCGTTGCTCGCAGGTGTCGTGTACGTCGCCGGTCCTGCCGCACAAGCAATCGCGGCCAACACGCATATCGGGACGCTGCTCGCCCTCGGCGCCCTCCCGTGGGCACTACGTGTCAGCCTTGCGCCGTTGCGCGCCGGCGGATGGGCGATGGCCAGCCGGTTCGCCAGTACGATCCTCATCTTCGGAATCCTCGGCGCGCTGTCGCCCCTGATGCTCGTCGTCCCTGCGGTCCTCGTCGGCGTCTATGCCCTGTTCCTGTTGACCGATGGGGATGCGTGGCGATCGTTCATCATCGCCCTCGTCGGTACCGCTGGAGGGTTCTTGCTGTTGAGTCCCTGGATCTGGAGCGTCGGTCTCCTCGGCATCGCCCGCAACGGGTATGCGTACTGGCTGGCCTCCCCGATCGTGACCGTGGCCGCCGCAGTTGTCGCTGTTGCCGCGGTTGTCGGGTCGAAGAAGCGTCTGGGTTTCGTAGCGGGATGGGCCGGGTTGATAGCCGGCGCAGGGTTCTTCCTCTCGCGGGCAGGATCGTTCGGATTCGGGACCGAGGCAGAGTCCGTCGCTCTCAGCCTGGCGGGCCTCGGTATCGGAATCCTCGTGGGGATCGCAACGTCTGTGGTGCTGGCTCCAGAGACCGAGAGCACACGGAGGCTCATCGCCGGTGTCGGTGCTGTCGGCGTCGTCGTCCTGCTCGTCGCCGCGTCGACCATCGTGCTCGGAGGAAGGGTCGGACTCCCGGGTGACCGGTTCATCGAAGGCCTCTCCTTCACGACGGCAGAACAAGGTGTGGCCGAACGCTCGAGAGTTCTGATGGTGGGCCCTGCAGATCTGCTCCCCGGCGATTCCAGGACGATCAAGAACGGTACCTATCGAGTGGTGTCTGCCCCGTATCCAGATCTCGGCGAGGCCCGTCTGGCTGACCGCCTCAGCTTCGATAGATACCTCCAGTCCAAGCTCGACCTCATCACCTCGGGTGAGACGAGACGCGCCGGAGGCGAACTCGCCGTGTTCGGTATCAAATGGATCGTCGTCGTTGGTGACAGTGCGGGTGATGATGCCGATCCTGTGTCCCTGGCATGGCGCGAGGTGTTCGCAGGCCAACTCGACCTGCTCCCGCTCAATGCGGCAACGACCAACGCGGTGTTCGTCACCGATGTCGAGCCAGTTGGCAGAGCCCTGACGTCGGCTGCAGACTCGTGGGCGCGTGCTGGATGGACCTATGAAGGAGAGCCCGCCCCGGGGGGCAGAGTGTTCATCACGGAGAATCCGTCCAGTAGTTGGGGCCCACCGCCGTGGCGGATGACCGAGTTCTCCAACGAGGTCGCAGCGGACCTCGGCGTGGTGACGTACAGCCCTCGCGCAGACCTGAGGTACCAGGCGATCGGTGTGGCTGTTGCGCTCGTCGCTCTGTTTGGTGTGGCCATCGTCGGGAAGAGGCGCTCATGAGGCGGATCGTGTTGCTCGTTCTCGCAGGTCTCGCGGTCGTAGCAGGCATCGTTCAAGTCGGTCCCGAACCGGCTCCCGTACCGGAGTTCGAACTTGCCCAGGCAGACCAGATAGATGGCGCCGAAGCAAGCCCTACCGTGTGGTATTGCCCGTGGATCGAAGCGGGAGACGTCCTCGACAGTGCCATTGCGGTGGCAACCGACGTCGACACGACCATCAACCTGACGTTGCTCGATCCGTTGACGAACGCCGAACCGACCGTGTTCGCGTTCGATCTCCCCGCCAACAGCGCAACGGGGATAGACACAGGGGTCTTGCTTCGTAAGGGAGAGTCTCCCGGTGTCGTCGAGATATCAGACGGTCCCGCCGCCGCTGCGTCGATACAGTGGGCGGACGGACTCGTTTCAGCGGACAAGTGCTCGGTGTCCGTGTCGTCTGAGTGGTTCCTCCCAGGCGGTTCGACGAAGACGGGCACGTTCACACAGCTGAGATTGTTCAACCCGTTCGCCGACAATGCTGTGGTCGAGATCACCGCGCGTTCGGAGTTCAACCTCGATCTGATCCCCGATCTCACGCAGATCGACGTTGGCGGACGCTCGTGGACGACCATCGATTTCGAGCCGTTCCTGCCCTTCCGCGACGAGCTCTCGATCAAGGTCACGTCGACCACCGGGTTCGTCATCCCGGTGATGGTCCGCACCGACGAACACGGTGAAGCGGTGTGGAACGGTTCTTCACCGTCTGAGACCTGGGAGTTCCCGGTTGTGTCTCCAGGAAAGCTCCAACCGTCGATCGCCGTCGTGTCTGCCGGTCTCGATGATGTCACCGTCAGCATCGACATCGTCACCGAAGCGGGGATCATCGTCGATGCACGCGAGATCACGTTCGACTCGACGGCTCCCGCGCTCATCCCGCTCGAGGATCTCGCCGCTCCACCGTTCGGCGTGCGGGTCAGGGCAACTGCACCGATCGTTGCGACAGTGGTTGCCGTGGTGTCGGATGAACCTGAGAACGATGGCGAGGGCAGTCTCGAGGACATCTCTCCTTCCACCACGATCGCCGGTACCGATACGACCGTTGCGCTAGAGGAAGAATTCGCCCGCGGGTTGGCGGGTACGACGGGGATCCCGGAACCCGCAACGGCCTGGGTCGTGCCGCTCGAGACCCTGCCCGGTTCTGAGACGACGCTGTGGCTGATGAACACCGGCGTCGATACCGCCACGGTCAGCGTGGTCTCTCTCACCGAAGACGAGTTCGTCACAGAGGAGACGGTCCAGGTCGCCGCGGGATCCGTGGTCGCTATCCCCGTTCCTGATGGAATCGGAGTGTTCGGGTACCGCCTGACGTCGGATCTACCGATATCGGCCGCGTGGCAGATCGTCGGAGACAGGGGTATCGCACTGTCTGTCGGTATACCTGTCGAATGACGGACGAACTGATCAGGCTGCTCCTCATCGTCGGCGTCTTCGTGGCCGCCGGCCTTGTCGCCGTCGTGATCAACGCGGTGCGGAAACCGCCCCATCCTTCCCTCACCGCCCAGCTAGACGGAGACCGGCCGGGTGTCGTCCTGTTCACGTCCCTCGACTGTTCGACATGCAAGAAGACGATCGCGCTCCTGCGGAACCAGGGCTTGGCTTTCAGAGAGATCACGTACGAACTCGAACCGCAGCGATTCGAGGCATGGCAGGTCCTCGCGGTTCCGCTGACCGTGATCCTCGATGCGAGCGGTGAGATCGTCGACGCCATCACAGGGACCCCCACGTCACGCAGGCTGGCGAGATCCGCGCGGGCAGGCGGCATCGAGGTGCAGCGGTGAAATCCTTTGTTCCCACCACGATCTCGCTTACCGTTGAGTCCCTATGACAGTCCCTTGTATCCGTTGTTCGAGCCGTGCTACCGCACTGTTGTCCTATGACCACGCAGCGGCTGAGGCGTACCTCGACGACGCAACGGGCACCGAGCCGATCTACCAGGGTATGTTGCTGTGTTCCCCGCACGCGGGGCGTTTCACGGCACCGATCGGATGGCACATCGTCGATCGGCGCGCACATGGGATGTCCCAGCCCAGCATGGACGTCACGTCCTGATGCCGATCGATCGCGAGGTGCTCGAGGCGGTCAGGGAGATGGATGAACCCGAGTTGCGCAGGCTCTTCATGCTCACCCGTGCGCGGCTCGAGCGAAAGGGCCATGAGTTCCCTGATCTCGGTCCCGGTGTCAAGGTCCGCACGCAGATGGTCCGGTGCGGCAAGGATTCCTGTTCATCGTGCCCCCACGGCCCGTACATCTATGCCTATTGGACCGAGGACGGCAAACAGCGCTCCAAGTACCTCGGCAAGGTCGAGGATCTACCTGAGGAAGGTTGACAGTCTTCAGTTTTCAGTTCCCAGTTTTCAGAACCCGCCTACTAGCCGACACCGGCATTGCCACACGAACTGTGAACTGAAAACTGTGAACTGAAAACTGTGAACTGAAAACTGTGAACTGAAAACTGTGAACTGAAAACTGTGAACTGAAAACTGTGAACTGA
>CAYUJA010000085.1:0-7740 GCA_964444875.1 uncultured Acidimicrobiaceae bacterium
CTCTATCCGGGGTCGTACTACGTTGTACCTACTTCGTACTACTGCCTGAAGTCCTCCCCGGTTCTCGCCGACCCCGCTCATTTCCGAAGTGCCCGTTATGTCAGTTCGTAGACAGCGAGGTGCGGCGACTCGAGGCTGCCGATGAAAAGCCGTCCGTCGTGATATCTGGCCGACGTGGTGGTTGCCACGCGTCCGGTCGAGTCCTGGAGGTTGTGAACCAGGTTCCCATCGAGGTCGTACCCGAGGACCATCCCGTGCTGGAGCGCCTTGGGTTTGATCGCATCGGGCAACCTGTGGACGAGTTTCTTGAGCCTCGGCTTGGGCAGCATCGTGTCGACCATCGCCTGGCGCGGCGATGTCATCGCCACCCACAGGATGCCTTCGGCGAACGTCAGGTTGTCGGGGAAACCTGCGACGTTGTCGAGGAACACTTCCGCCTTACCGGCACGCTCGCCTTTGACCCAGAAGCGGTGGACCCGGTACCTGCCCGTTTCGGCGACGAAGATGGACTCCTCGCTCGGGTCGAGGGCGATGCCGTTGGCGAACTGCAGTCCGTCCATCAGTTTCGAGACGGTTCCATCTGGCGAGTACGAGAACACTCTCCCGGTCGGGCGGCACTCGAGCAGGTCTGAGACGAAATTCTCGATGGACCAGCGGGTCGATGTGTCAGAGAAGTAGATGGTGCCGTCTCCGGCCACGGCAGCGTTGTTGGTGAAGATGAAGTCGACACCATCGAATCCCTTCACTAGCGTCGTTACCTCGCCCGCCATCGTGACGCGCTGAAGCCCCCCGGTGGTATTGCACACGACCATGGCACCGTCGTCGAGCCATTCGATCCCGAGGGGTCTGCCACCGACGTTGGAGATTATCTCGGCCTCGCCGGGGCCCCGGACCTTGATGATCGTGCCGTCGCCGAGTCCGGTGATCGCAGCGCCGTCGCGGTCGATGATGACGTCCTCCGGCCCGACCGCAGGTGTGGCCCAGAGTTCGGCCGCGGCGAGATCGACATTGGGAGCGAGCGGTCCCGTGAGCGGCGGGGCTGTGGGTGGATCCCATGGGCGAGGGTCGAACGTTGTCATCTCGGGAACTCTAGACGGATGGTCGAAAGGCATGGTTTCTGGGTAGTCGACACCTACCGTTGTCCGAAGGCATTTCAAGGAGCAGCAGTGACGAGAAAGCACAAGATCGAGTGGTTCACCGATGACGGGCCGGGCCTCGACCGGTTTGGGTGGGTGCTGGCACTGTCAGCGCTATCCATCACGGTGCTCTCGCTGATCGATCTCGACGATGTGGGTAGCAGCTACCGGGCAGAGGTAGGCTGGATAGTCGTGATGATCTCGGTCGGCGCCACGTTGATCGCCTCACTGAGGGCTTCGGGTGTTGCGCGGAAACCCCGGCGGATTGCGGAGGTCATCGTGTTCATTGTGGTCGTCGCGTCCCTCGTAGCGGTTGCGCTGGGCTTTGTCAGTTCGGATGCCAATATGGTTTTCGCCGGTGCGGCCCGTCCGTCGATCACGTGGACCCTCCTTGCGGTAGTGTCTCCGCCTCTCGTGCTGCGGCGTGTGATGAAGCAGTCCACGATCACGATGGCGACACTGGCGGGTGCCTTATCCGTGTATCTGCTCCTCGCGCTCGCCTTCGGGTACGGTTTCCTCTCGATGGAGGGATGGACATCGGGTTCCTTTTTCGGGCAGGCCGAGAGCACCTCGAGTTTCATGTATTTCTCTCTGGTCACCATCACGACGGTCGGTTACGGCGACCTTTCGCCCGTCTCGGATCTTGGGCGGTTTCTTGCCTCGGCTGAGGCGGTGCTCGGCCAGGTTCTGCTGGTAACCGTAGTCGCCCGACTCGTGTCGCTCTACTCGAGGACGAACGCCTTGGACAACGGTTCCACGCAGACAGTGGGCGACGCTGCAATAGAGTGATAGGAACCCGAGGAGGAACCACCGATGGCTACACCACACATCTCTGCTGAAGAATCCGATATCGCTGAGGCAGTATTGCTGCCCGGGGATCCCCTCAGGGCGAAGTACATAGCTGAGAACTTCCTCCAGGATGCCCGAGAGGTGACGTCCGTGCGCAACATGCTCGGCTTCACAGGTACCTATGAGGGGATGGACATCACCGCCATGGGCACCGGCATGGGGATCCCGTCGGCGTCGATCTACGCCACCGAACTCATTCGGTTCTACGGCGTCAAGCGCATGGTTCGGGTCGGTTCGTGTGGTGCCATCTCGACGGATCTCGGCATGCGCGACGTGATCCTGGCGATCGGCGCGGGAACCGAATCGAGTGTGAACCGGGCCCGATACGGTGGCTGGGACTACCCAGCAACGGCAGACTTCGGGCTTCTCAGCGCGGCTGTCGAGGTCGCACGAGCAGGGGACCGGACCGTCCACATCGGGAACGTGCACTCATCTGACAGCTTCTACAACCCGAATGAGAATGCCCTTGCGATATGGCAGTCGATGGACATCCTTGCCGTCGAGATGGAGGCTGCCGGGCTCTACGGGGTTGCTGCAGCCGAAGGCGCACGGGCGCTCGCCATCTTGACCGTGTCCGACCACATCGTGACCCACGAAGAGACGACCGCAGATGAGCGGGAGCGTACGTTCTCAGACATGATCACCCTCGCCCTCGACACCCTCGTCCGGGACGCCGAAAAGTAGAACAAGGGTCCGTCCCCCCTTCAACCTCGATCCACGATGTGCGGATCACCCGACAGCAGATGGCAGCAGTCCCCCTTACAAGGGGGATATGGCGCGGCCACCGGAGCTTGTGTGGGGTGGTTGATCCCCCTAGCTCCTCGCTGGGCTCGTCGCTTATCCCCCTTGAAAGGGGGATGGCTTAGAAGAGGTCGGCGCCTGGGTCAGTCGGCGGGCCAACACGAGTCAACGACCCGAAGGTGGACCTGTTCGATGCGTCCTTGACCACAGCAGTCCCCCTTTCAAGGGGGACGGGCGAGCTTGCGAGCCAGGGGGATAACGCGTAGCCACCGCGAGCTTGCAGCGCGTGGTTGATCCCCCTCGCTCCTCGCAGGGCTCGTCGCTTGTCCCCCTTGAAAGGGGGACGGCCAAGGCAGGGGGATGGTGAGAAGGGAATGACGCCTGGGTAGGCCCGCGAGGCCGGAGGGGCTGGAATCGGGGGAGGTTCTCCGTTGAAGGTCTGCTGTCGGTTCATCTCTTTCGTGTCGCCCATAGGGCGAGGAGCATGCCCGTGGCAAGGAGCATCAAGGGACCGCCGATCGTCGGGCCGAGGAACTCCGTCGTGAGCCAGGGGATGTAGAAGACGAGTCCGGTCACACCGGTGATCGTGAGCACGACACGGGAGCGAAGAACCCCAGCGGCCAAGGCGCCAACCGACGCGATGACAACGATGATGAGGCTGACCCTGGCGCCAGCCTCGAATCCAACGACGAGCACGATCGAGCCGGCGAACGCGGTGAGCGATCCGAGGACCTCAGCGACGGGGCGCGGTGTGATCCAACGGAGACTGGCAATGGCGAGCCACCCCGCACCCACCCCGAAGACCACCGCTCCCGGCAGCGCGTCTGGCACGTTGTCGAACGGGTACATCGAGACGGAGAGGGCCACGCTGAGCGTCGTGAAGAAGAGGGCGATGTGCTGCAGGGTCGACCGCCAACGCAGATACATGCCTGCGGCGGCAACCCACGCCGTCGCCGAGCCGATGAGGACCGATGTGGACACGTCCACCCACGCTCCGACGGCGACCCCGACCGTGAATGCGATAGCCGGGACGCAGAGCATCAGCGCGGCTCGTCCGAACCTGGCGACCCTCGGGGAATCATCGGGGGCCGATACCGACCCGATGACCGCCAGCGACAGAGCGCTGATGCCAAGGACGGACACGCGGGATACTCGTGAGAGGTCAGACCAGATATCTGAGACCATGATGAGCGCGGCTGCGGCCACCATCGTCGAACCCACATAGCCGAGAACCTCGATAGCCGTTCCGCGAGAAGGGGTGACCCGCCGCTCGTACTCGCGTATGGATTCAGCCTGGTCCGGCGAGATGATTCCCTCGCTGACCCACGTGTCCACATGGCGTACTCGAGCGGCCACTTGGTCACCCCTGTTCGATTGTGTCTCCCACCTGCATTGTGCAGCGAGAGATGTGGGCTGTCTAGAGCCCTATACGAACATCGTCTGTGCGCCGTCGATGAGTTCCATGAACGTGGACACGTTCAGCACCCCGTCGAGCAGTGGCGTCATGTCGTCCTCGGTGAGTTCGAACATGTCGACAGACATCTTGCACGCCCACAGGTGGCAGCCCATGTCCGACAGGTGCTCGAGGAACGACGGAACGTCCGGGATCTCGAGATCTTCGAGGGTCTTTTTCATCTGCCGTGTCGCGATCGTCTGCATCCCGGGGAGCGGTGCGAGCGCGGCTGGCATGTGCGTTGCTGGATTGCCGACCGGTGAGAAGTGAAGGTTGCCCATCGTCTTCTTGTTGATCATGTCCATGCCCCAGAACGTGAAGAAGATGTGGGTCTCGATGCCCTGCTCGAGCGCACCCGAAGCCATCACCAACGCAGGGTATGCCATGTCGAGCGAACCCTTGGAACATACGAATGCGATCTTGCGGTCTGCGTCGTCATCTCCGAAATCGGGGACGACGGCTGTGGTGGTTTCCTCTGTAGTCATGTGATCCTCTCTAGATACAGCCGGCTGGCTTCGGAAGGCCAGAAATGTAGGCCATCTTGCGGGCAGGCTTCTTCGGGAACAGTGTGAAGAGACTCTTCGTCGGTATGCCACCAATGGTGGAGACCCGGCGCAGTGTTGCCGTCTCGCCCTGTTTCTGATAGTCCGAGCGCAGGAACTCGATGACCTTCCAGTGCTCGTCGGTCAGTTCCTCGATGCCGATGTTGGCTGCAAGGACTCTGGCAAGATCCTTGTCCCACTCGTCGAATTCCGTGAGGAACCCTTCTTCGTCGATGTGGACTTCTCTGTCAGCGATGGTTGTCACTGGCATCATTCACCTCCAGGTGTGTCGTCGATTCGTGCCCGGTCGAGTTCGTCGCCCTCTTCGAGCTCTCCGGCGTTTACTGCTTTGAACGTTCTCAGAGCGCGACCCAGGCCTCGCCTCACCTCGGGATCCCTCATCAGCTTGACGAGGCCGAGCAAGCTCGGTGGATCCTGCGGTTCGAGCGATTCCATCCGCTGTTGCCTGGCTACGACGTCGAGAAGCCTGTCTGCAACTGCGAGCATCTCAGGCTGTGTCAGATCCTTGACGATATCGAGCATATCGACGACGTTGTCACCGAGTGCTTCGACGTCTTCTTTCGAGTAGCCGGTCACGATCCGATCGACGACGCCGACACCGGCTTCGACGAACTCGAAGTAGCCCCGCCGTTCGAGTTCGTCTGCCATGTCGATCAGCTTTGCGATGCCCTGGTTGACGATCGGCATCACATCGGTGGCGAGTTCCGCCATCGATTGCAACTGGACCATCGCCTTGTCGAGCGTTTCAGCGTTCTCCGCGACCCGTACCGCCAGCTGAAGCAGGGCCGATGGGTCGATGTTCACTCCGTCGAGCGTGTAGGCAGTCTGCTCGATCGCTTGCATCGCGATGGGGGTGAGATCGGCTTGAAGCTCTTCAAGCGCACGGCGGCGCCTGGCCTGGGCTACAGCTTCCTCGGTGAGGAACTGCACTTGCTCAGTGAGCGCATCGATCTTGCGTTCAAGCTCGGCGGTACGGTCGAGCGTCGCGGAATCTGTCATGCCTGGCTCCTGTCCTTACCTGCCATCATCATGTGGCCGGGGACAGGTATGTCCTTGCCTGGCAGCAGCAGGTTCCAGTACATCCACTTGAACATCAGCTTGCCCCAGTGGTTCATCTCTGTTTCCTTGAGGAGGGAGAAGGGGCCGAATCCCGGCACCGGGTACTTTCCGGGAAGCGGTTCGGTGGTGTAGTTGAAGTCGATGAGGAGCGCCTTGTCGTGCCCCGTCTCGATGTAGCAATTCGAGTGCCCGTCGAACACCTCTGTCATCGGCAGACCGTTGACGTACCGGACGAAGTTCGGAACGAAGACCTCCATGGCGAAGTGTGCGACCGAGCCGGCTTTCGAGGTCGGAAGGTTTGCAGCATCTCCGAGGGCGAAGATGTTCGGGTAGTCGACGGACTGGAAGTTCCCGTGGTCGACGTTGACGTGGTTCAGTTCATCCCCGATACCGGCAGCAGCAACGAAGCTTGCGCCGAAGTTGAGTGGGACGGTAACGAGAAGGTCGTAGTCGACCTCACGCTCGTCGTAGGAGATGAGTTTCTTCGTGTCCGTGTCGACACGCTCGAGGTAGAAGTCCGGCTCGAGTTCGATACCGCGCTCGACGAACATCGAACCGAGGTGCTCTGCGGCAACCGGCTTCGTGAACGCACCGTCGAGGGACGTTACATAGACGATCTCGACCTTGTCGCGGATCCCTGCATCCGTGAAGTGCGCTTCAGCGAGGAACGCGAACTCGAGGGGAGCAACAGGGCACTTGATGGGCATCTCGATCACGTTGACGACGATGCGCCCACCTTCGAACCTGGCGATGGCGTCTCTGAGCGCCATGGCGCCCTCGAATGTGTAGAAATCGTGAACGGTCTTGCCGTACTCGTCGCTTTCGAGACCGGGTGTCTCGCTCGGCGTTGGATGTGTTCCGGTGGCGATGATCAGGTGGTCGTACTCGAGGCGGTCACCGTTGCCCAGGACGACCGTGTTGTCAGACGGCAGCAGTTCCTCGACCGGCGAGTTGATGTAGGTCACGCCCTTTGGCATGTACTCCCTCGAGGTCCGGATGACGTCGGATGGCTCGTAGCCGCCGAAAGGCAGGAACAGGAAACCAGGCTGGTAGTAATGGGTGTCATCCTGGTCCACGATCGTGATCGTGTACGAGTCGTCCAGTTTCTCCCTCAGTTTGTTCACTGCCATCAGGCCGGCGGTTCCGGCTCCGAGTATCAGTACCCGTTTCACGTGTATGTCCTTTCCTTGGACGATGGGTGTTGACGGATGCCGCCATGACCCGTAGTTGTTGATCTTGGGGAGAGTGCAGAATATCCCACTCGCGGCGACCCGATAGCGGTCCGCCCGGTGGCGTGCGGATGGAAGGGTAGAGACCCGTGACCGGAGTTTCGGACGGTCAGGACACGATTCGTTTTTCGGTTGGTAAAAGTTGGGTCGGTATTCATCGTTCTGCCTACAACGCAGAGTATACGGGCTTCTCGCTGTATTGCGTAGTCGGTGACTACGGGAATAAGCGAACCGACATCCGACATCCTCTACGAGTGTGTGATGCTCCGTCGGCTCTCCGAAGATGACAGAGCACAGACCACAGAGCACAGTCCGGACGCTTCGTCGGCTGTGAACTGTTGGCTTCGCGCTATCCCCCTGCATCGGGACTCCGTCCCTCTGCTATCCCCCTTGAAAGGGGGATGGCTGTTGGCTGTCCATACCATGGAGGTCCTACCCGTCACTGGAGCCACCATGTCGTCGATCTCGTTTGCCATCACCTACGACTACCTCTGCCCGTTCGCTCGAAATGCGAACGAAGCAGTGGTGGAGGTGTTGGAGTCGGGCACGCAATGGGACGTGACGTTCCGGCCGTTCTCCCTTCAGCAGAACCACAACGGCACCGAGGAACTGCCGGTGTGGGACCATGCTCTCGATGCCGACATGGGGTCAGGTGTGCGGGCGCTGTTGTGGTCGCTCGCGGTGCGTGACGAGTTCCCTGAGTCGTTCCG
>CAYUJA010000086.1:0-7687 GCA_964444875.1 uncultured Acidimicrobiaceae bacterium
GGTGAGATCCTCGGCCGCTACAACGACGGCATCGCCATCCGCCAGGTCGACTGGGAGATCGGCAACGACTACATCCGCGCAGTCGCCGAAGCGTCCCGCACACCCGTGCTCAACATGCAGTGCGACTGGTACCACCCGTTCCAGGCGCTCGCCGACCTTCTCACCGTCATCGAACAGAAGGGTGACCCCCGCAAGCTGACGATCAACGTGTCGTACGCATACGCGGCGAGCTACCAGAAGCCCGTCTCCGTGGCACAGAGCGAGATCCTGCTCATGACCCGATACGGGGCAAATGTGCGCCTCACCAGGCCGCCAGAGTTCAAGCTCCAACCAGAAGTCATCGTGCAGGCAGAGGAGAACGCAAAGAAGTCCCACGGGTCGTTCGAGATCATCGAGGACTTCGAAGAGGGCATGACCGGCGCCGACGTCGTGTATGCGAAATCGTGGGGTTCGATGCTGACGACCTCCGATCACGAGGAGTCCGCAAGAATCTCCGAGAAGTACACGGACTGGATCGTCGACGCTCGCCGTATGGAGATGGCCGACGAAGATGCGATCTACATGCATCCCCTGCCTGCCGACCGCAACATCGAGGTGACAGATGAGGTCATCGACGGACGGTGGAGCGTCGTGTTCGACCAGGCAGAGAACCGCCTCCACACACAGAAGGCGGTCATGGCGCTCACGATGTAGCGGTTCTACGTCGCGCGCGATGTAGCCTTCGGGGTGGATCTGATCGATCCTGTTCCTACGAAAGGACGAACGACGTGCCGAAGGAGTCATTGGCCACGTTCATGGACCACGTCGTAGCCAAGACCGCTGCCCAGTACGAGTTCCATCAGGCGGTCCGCGAGGTCGCCGAATCGGTCTGGCCGGTCTTCGACCGGCACCCCGAGTACCTCGATGCCCGTATCCCCCACCGCATGGTGGAGGCCGAGCGGATCATCATCTTCCGCGTCGCGTGGGTCGATGACAACGAGAACGTCCAGGTGAACCGCGGCTTCCGTGTCGAGATGAACAGCGCTATCGGCCCCTACAAGGGCGGTCTTCGCTTTCACCCATCGGTGAACCTGGGGATCTTGAAGTTCCTTGCTTTCGAGCAGGTCTTCAAGAACGCCCTGACCTCGCTACCCATGGGCGGAGGCAAGGGCGGCTCGGACTTCGACCCGAAGGGCAGGAGCGACAGCGAGATCATGCGGTTCTGTCAGGCCTTCATGAGTGAACTCTTCCGCCACATCGGCCCGCGCACCGATGTCCCTGCAGGGGATATCGGGGTCGGAGCGCGCGAGATCGGCTATCTCTTCGGCCAGTACAAGAAACTGGCGAACGAGTTCAGCGGGATCCTCACCGGCAAGGGCATCGACTGGGGTGGAAGCCTCATCCGCCCCGAGTCCACCGGGTACGGCACCGTGTACTTCACCGAGGAGATGCTCAGGGCCAAGGGTGACTCCATCCACGACAAGACGATCCTCGTATCGGGTTCGGGCAACGTTGCCCAGTACGCCGTCGAGAACGCGAACCGGCTTGGAGCGAAGGTCGTAACGCTGTCGGACTCGGGTGGGTTCATCCACGATCCCGACGGGATCGACTCCGAGAAACTCGCCTGGGTCATGGATCTCAAGAACAATCGACGAGGGCG
This sequence comes from uncultured Acidimicrobiaceae bacterium, assembly GCA_964444875.1. Lineage (GTDB taxonomy): Bacteria > Actinomycetota > Acidimicrobiia > Spongiisociales > UBA5794 > JAMBLL01. The sequence goes on from CAYUJA010000086.1 coordinate 1,640, forward strand.
GATCTTCGAGTACGCCGACCACTTCGGCGTCGAGTACCACCAGGGACAGCGCCCGTGGGCTGTAGAGGGTGCCGACGTCGCGCTTCCCTGCGCAACCCAGAACGAGGTAAACGCGGAGAACGCCAAGCAACTCGTCGCGAACGGAGTCCGGGTGGTCGCCGAAGGGGCGAACATGCCAACGGAGCCCGAGGCCGTCCGACTGCTCATGGACAACGGTGTGCTGTTCGGCCCAGGGAAAGCAGCCAACGCCGGTGGCGTCGCCACCAGCGGGCTCGAGATGGCCCAGAACGCAGGCTTCACGTCGTGGACCCGTGAAGAGGTCGACGCCAAGCTGCTTGGTATCATGACCAAGATTCACCGTACGTGCACGGAAACCGCTGAGGAGTTCGGCGCACCCGACAACTACGTGGTCGGTGCGAACATCGCGAGCTTCCGCAAAGTGGCGAGGGCCATGCTCGAACAAGGTGTGGTCTGAGGAGGTGCACATGAGGAAGAACGTCGGTTATTTCGAGGGAACGGAATCAGCGCTGCTCACCGATCTCGTCTGCAGCGGGTACGACACCGTCCCCATCTCCAACGGGTTCGACAACCACGGCATGCATGTGCGGATCATCAACAACGAGAACCACATCGACGTTCTCGTCGGGTTCGTCCACAAGATCTACGCCTCGGATGACGACATCCAGTCCGGCGGTGTCGTGACCTACCAGGACGTGTTCCACGTCTGTAAGATGTTCGACATCCCGCTCCTGCTCGGGGTGCGCCGAGGTCTCCACGACAAAGCACGGGCGCTGTTCGGCGATGTGCCGGACGTCGTTCAGTTCGTCGATCCAGACGACATGCTCGAGAGGGCTCTCGAGATACTCGAAGACGAGTAACACAACAAGACACCAGGCACCAGACACCACGAGGCGGTGCGTGGAGGCTTCGGAGCGCTGGGTACACTGCACGCACGGGCCACGAGGAGATGAGACGCAGATGATCACCCAGTACCACCGACCGGTCACGCTCGACGAGGCAGTGGCGTTGGTTGGCACTCCCGGTGCCATCGTGATCGCCGAGGGGACGGCGCTCAGTGCCAACGCCGATCCGGCACCGTTGGTCGCTGTCGACCTTCAGTCCCTCGACCTCGACGGGATCGATGTCGAAGGCGAAACGATGCACATCGGCTCCATGACCACCCTCTCGGATCTGTCGACGTCTCCTCACACACCTGCGGTCATCGCGGATCTCGCTCGCCGTGAAGCCCCGAGCACGATCCGAAACGCAGCGACCATCGGAGGAACGATCGCAACGAATGACCCTGAGAGCGAACTGCTGGCAGGTCTCGTTGCATTCAACGCGTCGGTTACGGTGGTGCGGGCCGATTCGGCCGATGCATACCCGCTTGAGGACGTCCTCGAACGTCCACAGCTCATCGAGCGATCCATCATCACCGGCGTGTCGATGCGCATGCGTGGCCCGGCAGCGGCACACCGCACCGGGCGCACCCCAATGGACCGTCCCATCGTGATGGTGGCAGGCCATATGTCCACGGCCGGCCATATCAGACTCGGTGTAACCGGGGTAGCCACACACGTTGTTGTGATCTCTCCCGGCCAGACGGGTGAACTCGACCCACCGTCTGACTTCAGAGGAACATCGCAGTACCGAAAGAGCTTGGCCACGGTGCTCACGAAACGGGTGCTGCACGACCTCCAGGATGGAGGCCGGCTGTGAACATCACACTCACCGTCAACGGAACACGGCGTACGCTCGAGTGCGAGCCTCATGAATCGCTGCGCACGGTTCTTCGCAGGGCCGGATATCACAGTGTCCGTTTCGGTTCTGAAACCGGCGAGACGGGGGCCGCAGCGGTCCTGGTGGACGGCCGTTTGATCTCGGCCGACGTGATACTCGCCGCCCAGGCCGACGGGCACAGCGTCGAGACCGTCGAAGGCCTCGCCGTTCCCGGGACGCTCCACCCGATCCAGCAGGCGTTCATCGACACCGGCGCCATCCAGTCCGGGTACTCGACGCCGGCGACGATCCTCGCAGCGAAAGCACTCATCGAATCCAACCCCGACCCCAGCGAGGCCGAGGTCCGCGACGCCCTGTCGGGGCTCCTGGATCGCGCGACCGGTTATCTGCGGCCTGTGCACGCCGTGTTGCGCGTCGCTGCGATCATGCGCGGAGACGACCCGGACGACATCGGCGTGGCCCACCTCGACGAACTGGCCGGCAGCGATGGCCCCCACACCGACCGCGACAACCTGACCGCGCTCGCCCCCCGTGTCGTGCTGAGCGACGACGTGCCGCACACGCGGGTCGTTGGCCAACCCGAGGCGAAGGTCGACGCGATCAAACTCGCCAAGGGAAATCCCGCGTTCACCGACGACGTGGATCTCACAGGCACGCTCATCGCCAAGGTGCTCTACAGCCCCCACGCCCACGCCAGGATCGTTTCCATCGATGATGCCGACGCCCGGGCGCTGCCCGGAGTGCGCGCTGTGCTCCATCACGGCAACGTGGATCGTGTGCGCTACGCCTCCGGTGGGCAGAGTTACCCGAACCCGCTCCCCTACGACCAGGTCAGCTTCGACGACAAGGTGCGCTACGTCGGTGACCGTGTGGCCGCCGTAGCAGCCGATACCGAGGAGATCGCGCTCGCTGCGCTCGACCTGATCGACGTCGAGTACGAGATACTCCCCGCCGTGTTCGATGAGAACGACGCGATCGTCGATGGCGCCCCGGTGATCCACGACGAGCCAGACATGGAAGGCGCCCACGACGCTGCGCACAACATCGTGCACCATCTCCAGGCGGACACAGGCGATATCGAAGATGGGATCGCCGTCGCCGAGCGCGTCTTCACCCAGACGTTCCGCGTCCATCAGGTGCAGCAGGCTCCGATCGAGCCACACATCGCGATCGCCGCGTGGGACAGCGACGAGCGCCTCGTCATCACCTCGTCGACCCAGGTGCCTTTCCATGTGAGGCGTATGGTCTCGCCGCTGCTTGGCATACCCGTCAAGGCGATCCGCATCATCAAACCACGGATCGGCGGAGGATTCGGTGTGAAACAGGAGATGCTGATCGAGGACATCGTCGGCCACCTCACGATCGCCACGGGCAAACCCGTGCGTCTCGAACTCACCAGGGAAGAGGAGTTCGTCTCGAGCCGTACCCGGCATCCCCAGACGATCACCTACCGCACCGGTGTGGACGCTGACGGCAAACTGACCGCCCAGGAGATGACGATCGTTGCGAACACCGGTGCCTACGGAACCCACGGTCTCACCGTCCAGATGGTCAGCGGGCTGCGCGGGCTCAGCTCATACAACTGCCCTGTCAAGAAGTTCGACTGCAGGGTCGCCTACACCAACCTTCCGGTCCCCGGTGCGTACCGCGGGTACGGTGCGCCCCAGGCGCTGTTCGCCCTCGAGGCGCACATGGAGGACATAGCGGATGCCCTTGGCATGGATGCGATCGAGTTCCGTCGCCTCAACTGGACGACGGTTGGCGACCCGCTCGATATCGCACAACAGCTCGGAGAGGGAGACCAGGATGACTCCGTCATGCCGCTCGTCACCTCCAGCGGCCTCGAAGAGGCGGTCCTCCAGGGACAGCGGGCGATCCGATGGGATCGACGCAACGATCCATCCTGGAAACAGCCCTCAGACAGGCCGAACATCCGGCGTGGCCTCGGCTTTGCAATGGCGATGCATGGAACGGCGATACCGGGCCTCGACATGGGCGGAGCCAGCCTCAAGATCAACGACGACGGTTCGTTCAACCTGCTCGTTGGTGCGACGGATCTTGGTACAGGGTCCGACACCGTCCTCGCACAGATAGCAGCGGAGGTCGTTGGTGTTGCGACCGATGACATCATCATCTATTCGTCCGACACGGATATGACGCCCTTCGACACCGGCGCCTATGCATCGAGCACCACCTACATCTCCGGCATGGCGGTCAAGCGGGCTGCGGAGCAGGTGCGCGACCAGATCATCGAACGGGCCGCTATCACGCTCAACATCGAAGTGGACGGGATCGAACTGCGTGACAAGGCTGCGTGGGCACCCGATGGCCGGTCCGTGACCCTCGAGACGATCGCCCTGTCGACCCTCCACCAGGAGGGCCAGCACCAGATCATGGCCAACGCCTCATATGTGTCCCCTGAGTCCCCTCCGCCCTATGCGGCCCAGTTCTGCGAGGTCGAGGTAGACATCGAAACCGGGCAGGTGACGGTGACGAACCTCGTCATGGCCGTCGACTGCGGTGTGCCGATCAACCCTGTCACGGCTGCGGGCCAGGTCGAAGGCGGCATGGTTCAGGCGCTCGGATACGGCCACTGCGAGGAGATGGCGTACGACGAGGACGGCGCCATGGTGAACGCACGGTTCGGCCCGTACAAGATCTACCGGGCCGATGAGATGCCCCGCCTCGAAGCCATCCTCGTCCAGACGATGGAGCCAAGCGGACCCTTCGGTGCCAAAGCGGTCGCCGAGATCCCAAAGGACGGTGTCGCTCCCGCCATGCGCAACGCTATCGCGGATGCCACGGGGGTCCGCATCAACAACATCCCGTTCACGCCGGAGCGCGTCTGGCGGGCGCTGCAGGGCGCGTGAAGAACGCAGACCATCGGTCGGTCCTCGCGGAACTGACGGCGGCGGTCGACGCCGGCCGCCATGTTGCCACCGCGACCGTCGTCGAGACCACAGGATCCGTGCCGCGCAGGCCGGGTACGAAGATGCTCGTCTTCGGCGACGGATCCACCTCGGGGACCATCGGAGGCGGCAAGGTCGAGGCGCTGGTCACCGGTGACGCCCTCGAAGCCATCCGCACCGGGGCCACCGCTCTGACCACGTACACGCTCCAGGACCCGCTGCGGGGAGACCCCGGCGTCTGTGGCGGAACCATGACCATCGCACTGGAGCCCTACATGCCACCTGCAACCGTTCTCGTCATAGGCGCCGGCCACGTCGGGCGGGCCGTCATCGACCTCGCCCACTGGCTCGGCTACCGCACAATTGCGGTCGATGACAGGCCGGACCTCATGTCCGAGGACGCCATCCCGAACGCGGATGTTCTGTTCCCAGGGTCTGTGGCGGACGCTATCGCCATGCATCCCGTCACAGATGACACGTCCGTCGTGGTGGTCACACGAAGCTTCGAGATGGACGCCAGGATCGTGCCACTGCTGCTCGAGACCCCCGCTTGTTACATCGGTGTGATGGGTTCGAAGCGGCGCTGGTCCTCCACACGGGAAGCGCTTGGCGACGTCGACCTCTCCGATGACGACCTGGCCCGCATCCATGCGCCCATCGGGATCGAGATCGGGGCCGAGACGGTCGAGGAGATCGCCGTTTCGATCATGTCCGAGGTCATAGCATCGGCCGGAGATACCGAGGGTGGCTGATCTCTCCGACCACGTCATCGTCGTTCGTGGAGGCGGCGACATCGGGACAGGTGCGATCTGGCGGTTGCGGCGTGTCGGGTTCCCCGTCATCGTCACCGAACTCGAGCGTCCGCTCACCATCCGCCGGACGGTCGCGTACTCAACGGCGGTGACGGACGGGGCGATCACGATCGAAGGGATCACCGGAGTGCTCGTCCCAGACACGGCCGAAGCCCTCGACGCTGCCGCGGACGGTCGGGTCCCGGTGCTCGTCTCCCCCACCATCCCCGACGTCGGAGCATCCGTGATCGTGGACGCCAGGCTCGCGAAACGCAATATCGACACAGCCAGGGGCCAGGCACCGTTCGTCGTCGCCCTCGGCCCCGGATTCCACGCTGGCAACGACTGCGATGCCATCGTCGAGACGAAACGTGGACACGACCTCGGGCGGGTCATCTGGGACGGACCGGCGGCGCCGAACACCGGCATCCCTGGCGTGATAGGAGGCGAGTCTGCAAAGCGGGTGATCCACGCCGGCCATGATGGGATCCTGTCGTGGAGTGCCGGGATCGGGGACACGGTCGATGAGGGCGAGATGCTCGGACGGATCGACGGGGAAGCCGTCCGCTCGAAGATCACAGGCACCGTACGTGGCCTGCTCCTCGAGG
>CAYUJA010000087.1:0-7642 GCA_964444875.1 uncultured Acidimicrobiaceae bacterium
TGGGCCGAACGTGAAGCCGGGCAGCCAGACGGATGACAGACGGCGATCTCTTCTCCGTCACACGGGATGAGACCAAACGCGCACAAGCGCCTCTGCCTGCTCGAATGCGGCCAAGGACTCTCGATGAGGTGATGGGCCAGCATCATCTGCTCGACCAGGGTGCAGCGTTCCGATCCATGGTCGAGACGGGGAATGTGAGTTCCATGATCCTGTGGGGTCCTCCGGGTACCGGAAAGACCACGTTGGCGAGGCTCGTGGCGTCGATGGTCGGCGGAACGTTCGAGCAACTTTCGGCAACGTCGGCAGGTGTCAAGGACGTGCGGGAAGTCCTCGCCAGGGCGGATCAGCGCCTCGGTGAAGGGAGAGGCAAAACGATCCTCTTCCTCGATGAGATCCACCGCTTCAACAAGGCCCAACAGGATGCGTTGTTGCCTGGCGTCGAGGATGGCACCGTGATCCTTATCGGCGCCACAACGGAGAACCCGTTCTTCGAGGTCAACTCGCCGCTGATCTCCCGTGCCACCGTGTTCCGGACGGAACCGCTCACACCGGAGGAGATCGTCGAGGTGATGGATGCAGCTACGTCCGACGCGATGCGTGGCATCGGGGACATCCCCGTCGACGAAGATGCGGCTCTGGCCCTTGCCGAGCGCGTCGGGGGTGACGCCAGGCTGGCGCTCAACGCTCTGGACGTCGCGGCCACGATCGCCCGAGGCCGCGGCTCAGCATCCGTCGATCTCGCGACGGTGGAGGAAGCGCTCCAGCGTCGCATCATCCGCTATGACAAGACGGGGGACAGGCACTACGACGTGGTGTCGGCGTTCATCAAGTCGATGCGTGGGAGCGATCCCGACGCAACGCTGTACTGGCTCCACACCATGCTCGAGGCAGGGGAGGACCCACGGCTGATCGCTCGCAGGATGGTGATCTTCGCTTCCGAGGATGTTGGCCTCGCCGACCCTGGGGCGCTGAACGTGGCGATCAACGCCTTCCACGCACTCGAGTTCGTCGGACTCCCAGAGGCCGCCTACAACCTCACCCATGCGGCACTCGCTTTGAGCCTTGCCCCGAAGTCGAACTCGGTGACGGAGGCCATGGTCGCAGCCCGCGATGCCGTGTCCGACGGTCCCCACGGCGAGGTACCGCCTCACTTGCGCTCAGGTGCAACGAAAGGTGACAGAGAGTTCGGATTCGGCGTTGGCTACGAGTACCCCCACGACGACCCCCGCGCCGTTGTCGCCCAGCAGTATCTCCCAGATGAACTGGAACGAGCCATCCTGTACAACCCGAAACGCGTCGGGTCCGAGAATGATCTCGCCGAAAGGCTCGCGAAGATCGACGCCATCCTCGGCAAACGCCCCCGCGAGTGACGGGATCCGCAAGTCATACGACCTCTGGGTCGGTCACGCCGTCCCCCTTTCAAGGGGGACTGCAGAGGAGCGCCAGCGACGATGCAGGGGGATCAACTAGGCGGCACATGCTCGATGGGCTTCGCGAGATGCCTCTGGCTCGATCACACCGCTGTCCCCCTTTCAAGGGGGACTGCAGAGGAGCGCTAGCGACGATGCAGGGGGATCAACTAGGCGGCACATGCTCGATGCGCTTCGCGCGATCCCCCTGGCTCGCACGGCAGGGAGACGCCCCATCTGACTGTTGGCTACTCTTGGGCTCATGTTCGTTCGTGCTCGTTGGTTCGTCTATGGCTCTGCGGCAACACTTGGGGCCACCGTGCTGGTCATCACCCGAGCGCGTTCGATGAAGGAACGGCTCGACGCTGAAGGTGTCAGCAGGGTCGGGGCATCGTACGCGGCCGATGCGATCGAGTTCGCAGGACGACGGCTGCAGCGCTCCGCGATCAAGGTGACGCCAGATATCCCTCGAGATTCCACTCCCGAGGCCTGAGTCCTCGCCGCCAGTGCGTCTCGGGCTACCGTCGAGCATCGCCTAACCTCGCGACACGATGCTTACCAACGATATACGCTCCACCTATCTCGACTTCTTCGCAGCGAGAGACCACAAGATCGTCGCCTCTGCGTCGTTGATCCCCGTCGATCCGACGCTCTTGCTGAACGTTGCGGGGATGGTTCCGTTCAAGTCCTACCTTCTCGGCGAGGAGAAGCCTCCGTCAGACAGGGTCGTGTCGAGCCAGAAGTGCATACGCACCGAAGACATCGACATACTCGGCACGACCGCACGGCACCTCTCGTTCTTCGAGATGCTCGGGAACTTCTCCTTCGGCGACTACTTCAAGGAGAAGGCCATACCCCTGGCGTACGAACTCATCACGGAGGGTTTCAAACTGGACCCCGACCGTCTGTGGTACACCGTGCACGAATCCGACGATGAGGCAGCGGAGATCTGGCTGGACGCCGTCGGCGTGAGCCCTGATCGTCTGCAGCGGCGCGACAAGGACAATTTCTGGCAGATGGGGATCGCCGGACCCGCAGGCCCGTCATCTGAGATCTTCTACGACAAGGGGCCAGAGTACGGTCCAGACGGTGGCCCCGTCGTCGACGAAGAGCGGTTCATGGAGTTCTGGAACCTCGTGTTCATGCAGTACATCCAGGATGAGCCGTACCACGTTGTCGGCGATCTTCCTGCGAAGAACATCGATACGGGGATGGGCCTCGAACGTATGGCGGTCCTCCTCCAGGGGGTCGACTCGGTCTTCGACACCGACACGATCAGGGCGATCCTTGCAGTTGGAGAGCACCGCACCGGCGTTACGTACGGTGCCAACGAACGGTCGGACATCTCCCTGCGGATCCTTGCGGACCACGCACGAGCTGTCACGTTCTTGATCAGCGACGGTGTCGTGCCGTCGAATCAGGGCAGGGGTTACATCCTGCGACGGCTGTTGCGACGTGCGGTTCGCCACGCACACATGCTCGGCGCGACCGAGCCGATCATGAACGCTCTGGTCGACGTGACCGTCGTCGAGATGAGCGATGCCTATCCAGAGATCAGGGACCGCCAGGATTTCATCAACGAACTCGCAAGCAGAGAAGAACACGCCTTCACGAAGACCCTGGCTGCCGGTGAGCAGATGCTCGATGTGGCGATCGCGGACCTTCCTGAAGGTGCGCCGATACCTGGTGAGACAGCGTTCAAGCTCCACGATACGTTCGGGTTCCCTGTCGAACTGACCGAGGAGATCGCTACCGAGCGTGGCCTGCGTGTCGATCGCGCGGGATTCGACACTGAAATGGACCAGCAGAAACATCGTGCCCGAACCGCCTTCAAGGGTGAGAACACGGGTGATGAGGCTGAGGCCTACCGCCAGTTGCTCAGGGGTATCGACCAGACCGAGTTCATCGGCTATGACGTGCTCGATGGGAGGGGGACGATCCTGTCCATCCTTCGAGAGGGCGCCACGATCGAACGGGCAGACGAGGGAAGCGACGTCGAGGTGTTCCTCGACGTCAGCCCCTTCTACGCCGAAGCGGGGGGCCAGGTCGGCGACACCGGCACGATCACGACCGAGACCGGCGTCGTGAAGGTGACGGACACGAAACTCGCACTGCCCGGCGTACACGGCCACCGTGGACGTGTCGTCAAAGGGTACGTCCAGCACGGCCAGGACGGTGTCACAGCAATCGACCGGATACGCCGTGAGCGGACACGCAAGAACCACACCGGTACGCACATCCTGCACTGGGCGTTGCGAGAGGTACTCGGGGACCACGTCCATCAGGCGGGGTCGCTCGTCGCCCCCGACAGGTTGCGGTTCGACTTCTCCCACTTCGGGGGTGTCGACACCGAGACGTTGCACTACATCGAGAAGATGACCAACGAGCGCATCATCGAGAACGCGCAGGTCACCACGATCCAGGCGACGAAGGACGAAGCCTCAGAGATGGGGGCACTGGCGTTCTTCGGAGACAAGTACGGGGACGTGGTGCGTGTCGTCAAGGCGGGGGATTTCTCCACCGAGTTCTGCGGCGGGACCCATGTTCCATCTACTGGCCAGATCGGCCCCCTCGTCCTCGTCAGTGAAGGTTCGGTAGGCAGCAACATCCGCAGGGTCGAGGCCCTCACCGGTGCGAACGGGTACGAGTACCTCTCGGATCTGCGGTCTCAACTCTCCGACGTGTCGAGCATCCTCAAGACCCAGCCCGCCAGGGTCGTCGATGCTGCGATGTCGATCACGGACCGCCTCAAAGCGGCCGAGGAACGCATCGGAGAGTTCGAGGAGCGTGAACGCAGCGGTGCAGCGGATCAGATCGTTGCGACAGCGGAGTCCGTCGGGAACAGCATGCTCGCTGCGGGACGTGTCGATGGTATCGGAGGAGACGGCTTGCGTGCGCTTGCGTTCGCCGTACGGGATAAGACCCCGAGCGGCATCGGTGTCCTCGGTTCGGTCACCGACGGAAAGGCCGCCTTGATCGTCTTCGCAACCCAGGACGTTGTCGATGCCGGGGTGTCGGCGGGAGATATCGCGGGTGTCGCCGCCCGAGCGCTCGGCGGCGGGGGCAGCAAAGACCCCAGGCTCTCCCAGGCCGGAGGCCCGAACGCAGATGGTATGGACGAGGCGATCGACCTCGGTCGCACGCAGGCCCGCGACGCGCTCGCTGCACTTTGAGCGGCAGGGTCATCGGACTCGACCCCGGTGAGCGCCGGGTCGGGGTTGCGATAGCGGACCCCACAGGTACCATCGCGTCACCGGACCACTACATCGACCGGTTGACACACGACGCCGGTGAAGCCATCGCGAAGCTGTGCGACGAGATCGGCGTGGAAGTCATCGTGATCGGTCTTCCCGTTGCGCTCGATGGAAGGGAAGGCCCGTCGGCGAAGGCTGCGAGGGATTTCGGCGATATGGTGGCAGAAACGACGGGCATCAGCGTCGAGTACCACGATGAGCGATTCACGTCGGTAACCGCAGAACACGCACTCATCAGCGGTGGGGTACGCCGCAAGAAACGGAAAGAGAAGAGGGACCAGGTCGCTGCAGCGGTGATGCTGCAGGGTTACCTGGACGCCCGGAGGCACGATGATCGACCAGGATCCGACGCAGATACCGATACCTGAGGCCCGCCCGAAGTATCGCTGGCTGGTGTTCGCAGGACTCGCACTCGTTGTCCTCGGGGGACTCTTCTTCGGCGCCCGGTTCGCTGCCAGCCTCGTTAGTGGGGATTCATGGAGCGTGGTGGCCGGCCAGGAGGTCGAGGTGGTCATCGAACCGGGTACGTCTGCCAACACCATCTACGTGATGCTCGACAATGCCGGCGTTGCACGCGCCTCTCAGATCCGGGAGGCGGCGCGCAGCGCAGGGGTGGAGGACCAGCTCCAGGCCGGCGTCTATACGTTCACCACAGACATGGATCCCGACGAGGTCGTGATGCAACTGGTTCTCGGAGGCGCACCGATAGCTGCAGGGTCGTTCGTCGTCATCGAGGGGTGGACCATCGACCGGATCTTGACCGAACTCGGGGATCAGACGGAGTTCTCTCGCACGGAGTACGAGCGAGCCCTCTCATCGGGGGCAGTGGTGTCCCCGATGCTGCCAGAGACGTCGGCAACGATCACGGACATCACGCGATGGGAGGGGCTGCTTTTCCCTGCGAAGTACGACATATCGGGAAACTCGACGCCGGCGTCGATCCTCCAGAGGATGTCGGACGAGATGATCAGCCGTCTGGATACCGTCGACTGGTCGCGGATCAACGAACTGGGGATCAGCCGGTACGAGGGGCTGATCATCGCGTCGTTGATCCAGCGAGAGGCCGGGACGGATGACGACCGTCCTTTGATCTCGTCGGTCATCCACAACCGACTTCGTGACGGCATCCGCCTGCAGATCGATGCAACGGTCGTGTACGCACTGGGCGGTGTCGACGGCCGGGTCTCGGGTGAGGACCTCAAGGTCAAGTCGCCGTACAACACCTATCGGGTGGACGGACTCCCGCCGACGCCGATCGGTACGGTCCAGATCATCAGTGTGGATGCTGCGGTCGATCCCGCCGACACCGACTACTACTTCTACGTGCTCGCAGATGAAGATGGCACGCACGCCTTCGCGACAACCTACGAAGAGCATCGGGCGAATATCCGGGCAGCCAAAGACGCAGGGGTACTTCCGTGAGGTTCGGTGTCGTCGGTGACCGCATCGAACACTCTCGTTCTCCGGCGATGCACACCGCTGCGTACAGCTATCTGGGCATCGATGCCACCTACGAGCTACTCCCGACGCCGCGCGACCGCTTCGGCGATGTGGTGTCACAACTGAGGGATGGTTCGCTCGACGGCGTCAACGTGACCATGCCCCACAAGCTGCATGCCTTCGAGGAGGCCGACACGGTCGATGGTCCGGCCGTCCGCCTCGGTGCGCTCAACACGCTCGTGGTACGCGACGGGCGCATCGAAGGGTTCAACACGGACCTCGAGGGTGTTCGTATCGCCCGCTCACGCCTTGGCGTGGAGCCGCGTACATCCGTCCACGTGCTCGGATCCGGGGGTGCTTCTGCCGCTGCCCTCATCGCGATGGAGGGGACGGGTCCGATGTCGATCTCGAGCCGTGATCCCCGCAAGGCCGAGGATCTATGCAGACGGCTGGGGATCGATGCGACGGTAGCGCCGTGGGGCGCCAGCGTGCCCGGAGCGATCGTGGTGAACGCAACCCCGATCGGCATGGCAGGCGAGCTGCTGCCGAAGGGCCTGGTTGAGGAATCTGTCGGGCTTATCGACATGCCGTATGGCCGGTCCGAGACACCTGCCGTCGGCCTGGCCCGGCGCCTGGACATCGCACATGTTGATGGGCTCGTGATGCTCGCAGGTCAGGCGCGTGAGGCGTTCACGATCTTCACGGGCAGGGACGTGCCGCTGGACATCTTCGAGTCGGCGGCCCGCGGCAGCTAGCGCCACCCCTGTGCGGCCCATCTATGCTGTTGTGTCATGTGGCTGGTCATTGCTCTTGTAACCGTTGCCGGCCTCCTTGTTGGCCGCGGAATCGTCGCGGAAACGTCGGCACACAGACGTGGTCTCCCCGACAGGTGGTGGGGCCCGGAATGTGAAACCTGTGGAAGTGCGCTCACCGTGACGATGACACACTGCAGGCGAGTCCATCACCGTCAAGCGTGGTACGCAGCGGCTACGCCTCTCGTGACCGCAGCGGTGTTCATAGTCGTCACCGTCTCCGTCCCGTCTCTGGCGGTGCTTCCTGCGTACCTCGCCTTCGCCGCAACGATGGTCATCTTGACGATCACAGACCTGCAGACGAGCCTCATCCCGAACCGAATCCTCGGGCCGGCGACGGGCGTCGGCATAGGGCTTCTGCTCGTAGGGGGTGTCGCGACCGGCGAGATGTCTTCGGTGATCCGTGCCGGCATCGGTGCATCCGCCTACTTCGGAGCGATGTTCGGTCTTGCAATGGTGGCTCGCGGGTCGCTCGGGTTCGGAGACGTCAAGATGGCGTTCATCATCGGGGCGTTCAGCGGGTACCTGAGCCTCGGCAGTGTTGTGGTGGCCGGTACGGGAGCGTTCATCATCGGTGGCATCGTTGCGGTGTTACTGGTGATCACGCGCCGCTCGAACCGCAAGGACATGATCCCCTTCGGGCCGTTCATGACAACCGCAGGCATCCTCGCGGTCGTCTTCGGGCAGGCGATCGTCGATTGGTACGCGGGGTAAGAGGAAGTACTTG
>CAYUJA010000088.1:0-7616 GCA_964444875.1 uncultured Acidimicrobiaceae bacterium
GCGCGATCGTCCTGCGCGATGCGGGAATCCAGGGAGCCATTGCGTGCGTGGGCTCGACAGGCCGCGATGAGGCCAACCTCGAGGTTGCGAGGTTGGCGAAGAACGCCGGTGTCGAACAGGTGATCGCGGTCGTGCGTGTCCCAGACAGATCCTCTGAATACCGTGAGCTCGGGGTCGAGATCATCACGCCGTCGCGGCTCGCAGCACATGCCATGGAGGTCGCCATGGAGCCGCGAAAGTTGACATCGACGACCTTCGCCGAAGGCAAGGCCGAAGCGATCGAGTTCGAGATCACCCCGGATTCGCCCGTCCAGGGCGCCTTGCTGCGCGACATCCACTCGGAACTGTGGATCGTCGCCGCGGTCCTGCGTGACGGAGAGCTTCTCGTGCCTCACGGCGGCACCCAGCTGTGTGCGGGAGACAGGGTCACCGTTGTCGGGGCAGCCACGGACTTCGAGCAGGTCGTTCGCACCTTCGCTGGGGGCGTGTCGCGATTCCCCCTCGCTTTCGGCCGCAAGGTCGTCGTCCCCCTCGCTGACGCTCTCGATAGGGCTACAGCGGTCAACGAGGCCGCGTACTTCGTGCGCCATACGAACGCTGCGGAGCTGCTGGTGGTTCACCGTGATCCCGCATCGATCAAGAGCCAGGCCGAGGCCGACGAACTCGAGCGCTTGCTCGCAACGACGACGACAGAGGAACTTGACGTCGAGGTCCAGCACAGGGCAGTCGACGCCAGCCCGTATGCCGCGTGCGTAGCCGTCGCTTCCGAAGAGAGCGTGGGGACGATCGTCGTGCAGATGCCGAAACGTTCGTGGCTGAAGCCGTACGCGAAGATCCCATCGGTCCTCACCGTGCTCGCCGACGCCGCGGTGCCCATCCTGTTCACCCGGGGCGACGCCCGGTTTGCGAGGATCATCGCACCTGTGACACGCACAGCGTCTGGCGATGTCGCATGCAGGGCAGCGATCGACATCGCGAAACGTTCCGGCGGCACGTTGATCGGCATATCGGTCGCGAGTCCGACCTTCATGGGCAGCGACGACATGCTGGAACGGCGTGCAGCGACGGCGTGGTTACACCGCGAAGCTGCCGTCCAGGAGGTGGAATCGGAAAGCGAGGTCGTCAGGGGGAATCCCGTAAAGGTGATCGCAGCGTCCACCGCAGCCGACACGCTTCTCGTGCTGTCCATGCCAGAGATGCCCATGAGCAAGATCCGGCCTGGCACCGGCGTGTGGGCTGCGGCGAGAGCCCAGGGTTCCGTGCTGTTCGTGCCCTCGGGAACATGACATGACCCCCATCTTGGCCGCCGTGACCGAAAGCATCCTTCCCAGCGCCACGACGTTCGTAGTGATCGGACTCGGGGCGTTCCTCCTCCCACTCTTGGCACGGTCGATCGGGTTGCCGGCGGTCGTGCTCGAGATCCTCTTCGGCCTGCTCATCGGACCCCAGGTGCTCGGCCTCATCGGGGCGGCAACGACGTCTGAAGGTTTCATCCTCGTTCTTGCCGAACTCGGCCTGTTCCTGCTGATGTTCCTTGCAGGTTTCGAGATCGATTTCGATTCGCTCGAGCGGGAGGGGACAGGTCCCATCATCTTCGGACTCGGGTTCTTCGTGTTGATCGTGGCGATCTCCTGGTTCGGTCTCGGGTTCGTCGGCCTGGAAACGACGAACCAACGGATCTTTCTCACGTTGCTGATCTCGGCAGCATCGGTCGGGATCATCGTTCCTGCACTGCGCGCCACCGGACGTACGAACACCCGCCAGGGACAGTTGACGATGGTGATCGGTGTGCTCGCCGAGTTCATCGCTGCAACGGCGGTCATCGTCTTTTCCGTCTGGCTCCAGAACGGCTGGGGCATAGAACTGCTCGCGGTTCCCCTGTTCGTGGTGATCCTGCTGGCGTCGTTGTGGGTGATGCGGACGATCGCGTGGTGGTATCCGGACCGCGCAGAGCGACTGTTCGCTGCACACGACCCGGACGAGATGGGCATCAGGTTCTCGTTCGCCCTTCTGTTCGTTTTCATCGGCCTGTCGCTGGCTCTCGGCATGGATCCGATCCTCGGGGCGTTCATGGCGGGAGCGATCCTCGCATTCGTCTTTCGGAACTCGGGGGACCTCGAACAGCGTCTGTCCGGTTTCGCCTATGGCTTCTTGATACCGGTGTTCTTCATCTCGGTTGGTGTGCAGTTCCCCTTGGATGCATTGGCCGACAGACAGGTACTCGTTGCCGCCATCGGCATCATCGTCGTTGCGATCGCAGCGAAGATGATCCCTGCGCCACTGCTGATGCTCAGGGGTCTGTCGTTGAGAGATAGCCTCGGCACAGGTGTGTTGCTCGCGGGTCAGCTCAGCGTGATCATCGCCCTGGCTGCCGTTGGTGTGGCCAACGGCGCCATCGACGAGGGCCTGGCAGCAGGCGCTGTGCTGCTCGTTGGCGTCACCGCCATCCTGTCTCCGGTGCTGTTCAAGGTCCTGTCCCCGCCGATCGACGAAGCATCACGAGTGGGTGTCGAGGACCTCTAGGCGTTGAGCGAATCGCGCAACGACGACGACCGCTACGAACGCGGCCGCTGCGAGCGCAATGGAGCCGACGACGAAACTGTCCGGTACCCCGAGCGCCGTCGAGTCGACGCCGAAGGGCCACGGCCACAGCACTCTCATCGAGCCTGCCATCAACCCGATCAGCGCAGCGAGCACGGCATCGTGGTTCGTCGAGAGCGCCTTGTGGAGGATCTGGGAGAACAAACCGAGGCCGATGACCGCGCCGATGAGGAACACGCCGAGGGAAGCGAAGTCCCTGCTGGTGACCGCACCGAGGACGGGTGCGTACATCCCCATGAGGACGAGCAAGAACGAACCTGAGATGCCAGGCAGGATCATCGCAACGATCGCGATGGCGCCGGCACCGAAGAACGCCCACAACGCAGGGTCGGCGACCTGTGAGACGGCATCTTCGGTCGTGCCGGAGCGGAACCCGAGCGCGATGAAAACACCGACGGCCACGCCGAGCACGATCATCAGGTTCGACATCGAATGTTTCTTGATCATCTGCCATGTGATCACGATGGAACCGGCAACCAGCCCCAGGAACAGGGCAGCCATCAGGACAGCCTGGTCTCTCAGGAGTGATTCGAGCACGGTTGCAAGTGATATCACGGCGAGCAGGATCCCTGCCCCGAGTGAGATGATGAACGGCCAATCGACCTTGCCGAACCACTCCCTGGCAGACGTGAAATCTGCCTTCGCGACGTTCCCGAGCATGAGGGCGCCCGCACGGATCGATGCGATCAACCGGTCGTAGATGCCGAAGATCAGGGCGATGGTTCCGCCGGAGACTCCAGGGACGATATCTGCAGCGCCCATGGTGAATCCGCGGGCGAGCGAAAGGGCGATCGAAGCAAGCATGGGGGCGAGTGTAGGTTGGACCTGCGCAACAACGATGGAGGACCGATGCGCTGCGTGGTGCAGAGAGTTGGACGGGCAGATGTCACGGTCGGCGATGAGGTCGTCGCTTCCATCGGACACGGGATGCTGGTGCTCGTCGGTGCCGTAGAGCCAGACACGCGACACGACGTCGAGGTGCTGGCAGCGAAACTGCTTTCGATGCGCATCTTCGCTGACGATGCGGGCAAGATGAACCTGTCTGTTGCCGACACGGAAGGGTCTGTGCTGGTTGTTTCGCAGTTCACGCTGGTCGCAGACATCACCAGGGGGCGCAGGCCGTCGTTCACACCAGCAGCACACCCAGATCATGCGAGGTCCTTGATCGACTATCTCGTGTCACTCGTGGCCGACCAGGGGGTAACGGTGGCTTCCGGCGAGTTCGGGGCCGCAATGGAGGTGTCGCTGACGAACTCCGGCCCCGTGACGTTCGTCGTCGACATCCAAGAGGGACGGGTCGTCTAGCCCGACGGCTATGAGCGGCCGACCTCCGCCTGGCCGGGTCCACAGAGGTGGAGGAAGTCGCAGTGCCTGCACGCTGGTGACGGGTCGGGTTCGAACGGGCCATCTCGAGCGACGCCGATGAGATCCTCGACGTGTGAACGTGCCGAGGCGATCCAGGCCTCATCGACCTCTGTCGTTGCTTCGTTGCAGGCGCCTCCACCGAAGTACGCGAAGGTCACAGACATCTTCGACGGCATGTCGCGTGATACCGCGCCGTCGGTGATCGCCAGCGCGTACGCTTCGAGTTGCACATTGCGTGCTTCGTCGTCGTTCGGCCGTCCGGATTTGTAGTCGACGATCTCCCATGCACCATCGTCATCGCTGTAGATGGCGTCGATCTTGCCACGGACCACCCCACCGCCGATATCGAGCACGAACGGGACCTCAGCCAGAGCCGCACGGATCGAAGAGAACCGGGACTCTTCGAACGCCTTCCACGGGTCGGACCGATGGCCGTCTGCATCGCCGGCCGGCCCGGAGGTCTCGAAACCTTCGAAACCGGCGAGCGGCGGTTCGTCGAGGGAGATGACGCCGAGGTTGTGGTACTCGACCTTGCGGTGGAACTCGGTGCCGAGCCTGGCGGCCACGCCCGGCCGGCGAGGGAGCCTGTCGTGGTGGATCCACTTGAACTTGAGGGGGCACTGCGCAAGGGCGACGAGGTTCGTAACGGACGTGGCGAAGCGCTCGGGTGCCGGCTCGGCTGCTGGCACCTCGAGGTCCGCGATCTGCATGATGAGTTGGTCGCGCTGTTCCTCCACGACGTCCACGATATCGGGGAAGGCGGAGGCTATCCATCCAGGGTCGTCCATCACCCGGCGTAGCGTCTCGCCCCAACCGTCGTCGAGATGTGGGTCGGGGTCCGGTGCCGGTTCGACGAACGGAGCGGGTTCGGGACGGGGACCGGGATCGTCCACCCACGGTCCAAGGGTGGATCCCGCGAGATCGCGGGCGATCTCGAGCAGGGGCGAAGGAGAGCGTTTCCCTTTGACACCGTCATCCCATGCATGGCCGGTCATGATGAGTTCGTGTTTCGCCCGTGTCACCGCAACGTACGCCAGGCGCCATTCGGCATCGCTGTTTCGTTTGCGCAACACGGCGTCGCGTTCCTTTCCAGGGGGCGCAGCAGCCGCCTCAGCGAACGATGAGCGGTCGAGGCGCAGTTCGTACGGGAGCGACGTTGCGCGTTTGGATGGTTCGTCGAAGGTCCTGACGCCCGAGGGGAAGGTGCCTTCCGCAAGTGAGGGGAGGAACACCACAGGCCATTCCAGGCCCTTGGCCGAGTGTGCCGTGATCACCTGCACCACGCTGTCGGCGACTTCGATCGCTGCGTCGAGGTCGTTCGAGGAAGCGGCATCGTCGAGGGCCGTGAGGTAACGGAGGAACGCGGCCAGGGTCGGTGTTCCGTCGAGGGGCGTCCACGTGTTGGCGATCGTCATGAACCTCCCGATGTTGAGCCGCGCCATCGTCGCCGCCGACGACGGCTGTGCCGACATCTCGTCCCAGAATCCGAGGTGTTCCACGATCGCTGCAACTATCGCCGATACGGGAAGCACCTGTGCTCGTGCATGGAGTTCGCTGTGGATCGCCCTGTACTGCTCGAGCAGGGCTGTGCCGTCGGGTGACAGTCCGTCGATCTCGTCGAGATGCTCGACGGCCACAGCGAGGTCGCGAGTGTCGTTGTGTTTGCACCAGCGGGCGAGGCGCGAGATGTCTGCCATGCCGATGCGGAACCGCCCGCCCATCCAGATACGCAGCAGGTACGGTTCATCCCCAGGATCGGCCAGTACCCGCAGCCATGCCACGAGGTCGCCGACCTCAGGGATCGTGAGCAGTTCTCCCATCGAACTGACCGAGTACGGGATGTCGGCATCGCGCAGCGCACGGACGATCGGCCCGATGGCAACGCGTTTCCGACACAGGACGGCCATGTCGGACCAGTCTCGCCCTGCGGTGTGGCGTTCCTGCATCTCCTGGGCGATCCATGCCGCCTCATCATCGTCGGTCGGGAACCAGCCGACCTCGAGGGTGCCGGTGCGAGCGTCGGGCCCCGGCGTGAGTGGTTCGGCGCCTTCGAGCCTCGGCAGCATCGTCTGGATCACGTTCGCGAGATCCAGGACGATCCGGTCCGATCTGCGGTTGATGCTCAGCGGCAGTGTCTCGGTCGGTTCGCCGTCGGTACGCGGGAAGTGCTTCGGGAAATCGGAGAAGTTCTCGAGCGAGGCGCCCCGCCACTCGTAGATCGTTTGGTCCGAGTCTCCAACGGCTGTGACCGCGATGTCGCTGGCGAACACAGCGGTGAGCAGCCTGCGCTGTGCAGGGTCGGTGTCCTGGTACTCGTCAAGCAGCACGGTGTCGTAGCGGCCCGCGATGCGCATAGCTACCTCGGGGAACTGCTCGACGATGGTGACGGCGAGGGCTATCAGGTCGCCGTACTCGAAGAACCCGAGGTGCTTCTTTGCCGTCGCGAAACGATCGGCGGCATGTACGAGCGACGTGCGTTTGCGCCATACGTCGTCCGGATCGTCGGGTGCCAGCGCCAGGACGTCGTCGGCGCTGAGCAGGTTCGCGGTGAGCGTTTCGGAGATCTCGAGCAGTTCCTTTTTCCGCTGCGATAGCGCGGAGAGGTCGAGATCGGTCGTATCGAGTTCGTGGAGCACACGGTACGCGAGTTCGGTTCGGTGGCCCTCGTCCATCAGCGACGCGGAGGGTTGGTAACCGACGAAGGCGCCGAACTCGTCGAGGACGGATGAGGCGAAGCTGTGGTACGTGGCGACCTCCACTTCTCTACCGTCCTGCCGGTCACCCACGGCGTCGCGAAGGCGTGAGCGAAGTTCGTCCACCGCCTTGTTGGTGAACGTGATCCCGAGCGCCCGTGTCGGGTCGCCGCCGGCTTTGACCGCTGCGGCGAGGCGCTCGACGATGGTGGTCGTCTTGCCCGTTCCAGCACCTGCCACGACGCGCAGCGCAACGGGCGGGTACTCGATGATCGCCCGCTGCTCGGGTGTGGGGACGAAGACGGTCACAGGATGAACGCCTCGCGTCCTTCGTCGCGAGCGGGGCACACGAGCGCGACGTCGCAGGTGTCACAGTGTGTGCCTACGACCGGGTCGAACTCCTCGTGAACGATCGACGTTGTGATCTCTTCGAGAAGGTCGCGCACCTCATCGATGGATGCCATCGAGAACCTCCGTGTGACGATGCTGCGTTTGTTCGGATCCTGCCTGGGATACCAGAACTCAGCGCCGGTGAGCGTGCCGAGGGCCTCGAGTTCGGGATCGGTCATCGCTGCGAGCAGATAGAACCCGAGCTGGATGGACGTTTTCGCCTCGGCGACGGATGCCGGCGTCGCGGACGTCTTGTAGTCGACGACGACCAGTTCGTCGCCCCGGCGCTCGATCCGGTCTGCCCTCCCTGCCCAGTCGATCCCGGCTACCTGGAGTTGCAAGCCCTTCTCGAATGCCACGGGTGCACCAGAGGCGGGCCATTTCGTGTAGAGATTCTCGAGCGTCTGTACCGCTCGCTGCTTCCAGGACAGGCCGACTGCATCGTCGCCGAGGCCGTGCTCCTCCCAGAGCGCATCGAGGCTCCCGATCGCTTCTTCGTAGGTGGAACGCTCCCGCCCGTCGTTGGTTGCTGCGCGTTCGGTGTCTTCGAGGACCTGGTGGATGAGG
>CAYUJA010000089.1:0-1375 GCA_964444875.1 uncultured Acidimicrobiaceae bacterium
GCCAGAATGGTAGGACTTTGGCGTCCAAACTCGCCATATGCGGCGCCGCTGGACGCCAAAGTCCTAGGAAACGGCGGATCTGAGGAAATCGTGCATGCGGGTGCGGGAGGCGGCGGCGATGGCTGTCGGGAAGGCGTCGAAGGCGTGGACGCCGCCAGGGTAGATCTCAAGCCCGGTCTCGTTGCCTGCGGCCAACCAACGCATCGCCATGAAGAGCGTGTCGTCGAGGAGGGGATCCCACGTTCCAACGGTGAACAGGGCTGGCGGCATGTCGGCCAGGTCACCGTAGAGCGGTGAGAAGTACGGGTCGTCCATCGCGATCTTCTGGCCACCGACGTAGTGGTTCCCGAACCAGTTCATGGTGTCCGACTCGAGGATGAGACCCTTCGTCGTCCACTGCCGCACTGAAGGTGTTCCCGGGGGCAGGTACGAGCCGTACATGAGGTTCGCTGCGAACCAGTCGGTGTACCCGATGTCGTCGCGGGTCTTGAGCAACGTCACCGCAGCGAGATTGGCGCCGGAGGACTCACCTCCGATCGCGAACCGATCGGTCTCGAACATCGAGTCCCCGTTCTCAACGAGCCACCGTGCTGCGGCAGCGCAATCCTCGAGACCTGCCGGGTAAGGATGTTCTGGGGCGAGGCGGTACTCCACGGACACGGTCGTCAGCCCTGTCGCGTCCACCATTGCCTCGTTGGCGACGTCGCTCAGGTCCGCAGCACCGAGCACCCATCCACCTCCGTGGAGATGGAGGTAGACACCGGCGGGTTCCGGGGCATCGATGATACGCAAATCCAGGTCCCCGCCCGGCCCATCGATCGTGATGGTGCGGGCCCGGTCGCTGTACACGATGGGTCCCATCCAACTCTTGCCCTCTCTGCGTGCGCTGCGGATCTCATCGGGCGTGAACGTCGTCATATCAGGCACCGCCAGGAGCATCTCCTGGAGGCCGGCATTGAACTGCCGTGTTTCGTCGGTCACGGCTTCGTCTGTGAAAAGGTGTGGGTCGATCAGCATCCCTGCAGGGTACATCAGGTCGCGGCGGCGCACGGATCGGGGACCCCTTCTCCGGCGTTATCTCGGGTGCTGGGTACTCTGCGCCATTCGGCACCCGCATTCTCAGGGTGCGACCCCATGAGAGGAACGCCGTGACCGACACGCCCGACAGCATCCCCGCCGGCTACAACACGCCGATCCCGCCGAGCATCACGACCCCCGATGTGGTCGAGACACGTCTCGGTACCCTTGAGTTCGTTGACGGCCTTCCGACCGACGAGACGGCGGACAAGATGTACGACAACCTCGTGTTCATGCGCGGCGTCGAGACGTTCCTCAACTGCATCCCAGCCGCATCGATCGAAGCCATGCGGAGGGG
>CAYUJA010000089.1:1475-7572 GCA_964444875.1 uncultured Acidimicrobiaceae bacterium
GTTCCTGAGGGCTACTTCGTGGCGAAGTCGCCTTCGTACACGAACTGGCTCATCCTGAGAGGGTTCCTCGTCGACGGCAAGCCTGACGCCGCAGCCGCCATGTTCCGCGAAGGTCTGAAGATCTATCCGCTCGCCGACATCGACAACCCTCCGGCGATGGAGTTCATCTCCGGATCGGGGAAGCACTTCAACACCATCCACTCGAACGATGCCGAGTTCTACACCGAACTCGACGATGTGATCCAGAAGGAACCCATCGAGATGATCGATCCCGAGACGCGGGGTCTGATGGCATCGATAGGGATCGTCAAGGGACAACCGTTCGCGCCAGATGACAAGATGCAGGCGACCCTCGTCGACGCTGCCGCCGTAGCCAACGCAACCGCCCGTTCGCTGTTCTTCAACGCCCGCGACCCCGAGGCGTACGTGTACGAGGGCAGCTACTGGAAGTACCCGTTCGTGGGTGGCGACTACCGGTGGCTCAAGGACGACGGCATCGGCGGCCGAAACCTCGATGCCCGCACCTACTTCTTCTACATGGCAACGGTGAACACACCCGCAATGGTCTTGAAGATGGTCGGAAAGGGCTCGCAGTACGCGGGCATCGACCGGTCCTCGGACGGCAAGTTCCTCGACGGCTCGAAGACCTACAAGCTGAACGTCCCTGCACCGATCCCTGTGGTCGACTTCTGGTCGGTTGTCCTGTACGACCCCCAGACCCGGTCCGAACTCCAGACAGGCCAGCCGTACCCATCCAAGAACGGTTCGAAGGATGATCTCGCCGTGAACGAGGATGGCTCGATCGACCTGTACTTCGGCCCGACGGCGCCCGCCGGACACGAGGACAACTGGATCCAGACCGTGGCCGGCAAGATGTGGTTCGCCATCATCCGCCTGTACGGCCCACTCGAACCATGGTTCGACAAGACATGGCGTCCCGGCGACGTCGAACTGATCGGCTGATCATGGCTCTGGCGGGTACCAAGTACACGGTGCGCCAGCAACTCTTCACGATCCACCAGAACTTCGAAGTGTTGGATGCGAGCGGCACCACGGTGATGTCCGCCCACGGGAACGGTCTGCGGGTCATGGACAAGCTGGAACTGCGCGACGCAACGGACAAGACGATCCTCGTGGTCAGGCAGAAGCCGGGCGTCCGCCCGAAGGTCGACATCGTGAGTAACGGTAAGAAGCTGATGAGCATGGGTGAGCGCCGTGTGGGATTGCGTGACCATTTCGTGATCGACTCGCCGTTGCCCGCCACGTTCGACATAACGGGCAACATGTGGAGCACGAACTACGTCATCACCATCAACGGAGAGCCAGCGGCCCAGGTGTACATGGAACCTGGTCTGGTCAAAGCCGACACGTACCATGTGATCATCGGGAAGGGCCGTGCACCGCGCATCCTCTTCGGCATGATCCTTGGCACCGACATCCTCACCCACCAGGGCAAACGCTGAGGCCGATCGCTGTGCTGATGGTCGGTCGAGGCGCCCCGCACGATCCCGTTCGCGACACTCGCAACCTGGGTGATCGTGGCTGGCATCATCGCACGGATCGTCGTGCCAACGCACGAACTCGGTTGCTGCCTCTCGGCCGGGTACTGCCGCATGTGCGTTGGCCCGGGGGTGCCACGGCAAAGAGACCGGCGTAACGTACTATCTATTCCAGAGATCCCGACGAGCAACGAGAGACGTGACGTGAACGGCTACTTCGCCAATGAGTCGCAACAGCCCCGTGTACGACGGGCCCACGATGCGGTGACCGTTGGTGTGGGTCTTCTTCTCATCATATGGGCTGTCATCAACGTCGAGCGGGTAGCCGCCGTTGAGCAGGCCCTCGTCGACCTCTCCCAGAGCATCCCTCTTTGGTTCGATCAGGTGTACAGGCTTGCGTACTTTGGTGGGCTGGTGCTCATTCTCATGCTCGTCGTTGGGGTACTGACTCAAGGCAAGAAGCGTCTGGACCTGCTTCGCGACATGGTGTTGGCGATCGTCGTGTCCCTCACTATCGCCGCCGCCCTCATCTGGTGGCTCGGTGGCTCGATCCCTCCGATTCTTCCGGAGTTCACGAGCGGGGAGGTCGGGTACACGTTCCCGATCTTGCGAGTTGCGATACTCACCAGTGTCATCACCGTGGCATCTCCTCATCTCGCCCTGCCCGTTCGGAGATTCGGCTGGCTCATGGTTGCGGTAGTGGCGACGTCTGGTCTCGGACTCGGTCTGGGACTTCCGGGCGATGCGGGCGGCGGGTTCGCGCTCGGTCTTGTTGCAGGTGGCCTGGTTCTCTTGGTTTTCGGGTCCCCGAAGGGTTATCCGAGTGCTTCGGCTGTAGCCGATGCTCTTTCGGACCTCGGTATCACGGTGGCCGCGATCGAACCTTCCATGGATCGATCCTGGGGTGTTCGTCGTTTCTTCGGATCACTTGACGACGGTTCTCAGGTTGCCGTCAAGGCCTACGGTCGTGACGCAACGGATTCGCAGTATTTCTCGAGGGTGTGGCGGAGTCTCTGGTATCGCGATGGTGGGCAGACGTTCATATCGGGTCGGCTCGAGGCGGTCGAGCACGAAGCGCTCGCCCTGCTCAGGTCAGATAGCGTCGGTGTCGCGACGCCGGAGCTTCTTGCAGTCGGTATTGCCGGTGACGACATGGCTCTGATCGCAACCGCATGTCGGGGTCAGGCAGCGCGTGATGTCGAGCTTTCCACGGGCGTCCTGACAGACTTGTGGAGGGAAGTGGCTGTTCTCCATGGCGCTGGTATCTCTCACGGGGCGTTGACCATCGACGCTGTGACTCTCGATGAGGGACAACCCGTGATCGGTGATCTGGGAACCGCCTCCCTGAACGCCTCAGAGGTACGTCGGTCATTCGACGTTGTGAATCTGTTGTTCTCGACGTCCCTTTCTGTTGGTGTCGAGGATGCGGTTGCCGCCGCCCGTTCAGGTCTAGGCGATGAGCCGCTGGTTGCTGCTCTGCCGTACATGCAGACGGCCGCCCTTTTGAGGGAGCAGCGGTCCCGCGTTGACAAACCCAAGCCGATATTGGTAGAGATGCGCGATCAGATCGCCTCTGCGACCGATGTCGAATTGCCTGAAGAGGCGAAGCTGCGGCGGATTCGTCCCAAGGACCTGGTCATGCCCGCCCTGTCTCTTGTCGCGGTATACGCATTGCTCAGCATGTTGACCGACATCGACTTCGTCGCGGTGTGGGCCGTCGTGCAAGATGCGGCGTGGCCGCTGATCATCTTCGGATTCGTGGTTGGTCAGACAACGTTCGTTCCTGAAGCAACAGGGATGTTGTTCGCTACCGGGTACGACCTTCCGCTGAAGCCGCTGACGATCCTCCAGGTCTCGGTCAAGTGGATAGGACTTGCGGTGCCGAGCGCCGCAGGCCGGGTCACGATGAATACGTTGTTCCTTCGCAAGTACGGTGTCACTCCTGCGATCGCCCTGACGCAGGGTGTCCTCGACGGTGTCGCGGGTTTCGCCGTAGAGGCCGGGCTGCTTCTTGTCGCCTTCCTCGTGTCCGATGCCACATTCAACATCGAAACTGAGGATGTGCGGTTGGGCCTCTTTTTCGTGATCGTTGGAGTGTTGATCACCGTGTCGGTTGTCCTTGTGCTGCGAGTCGAGAAACTTCGCACGACGGTGGTTCCGGCGCTCAAGGATGCGTGGGGACTGCTGCGGAGCCTGTTGAGCGACCCCAAACGAACGTTTGGCCTTCTCGGGAGCAACCTTGCTTCGCGAACGATCCTGGCCATAACGATGTGGTTCATCCTCCAGGCGATAGGCACCCCGCTGCCGCTTGTGACAGCCCTGATCGCAACCGTTGCGACGAATCTTCTGGCAGGCCTTGTACCGATTCCCGGTGGTATCGGTATCGCCGAGGCGGTCCTGACATCGATCCTCGTGTTCGCCGGGTTGGGTACCGATGAGGCGTTCGCTGCAGCGGTCGTGTTCCGGATCGCCACCTTCTACATCCCGGCCGCAGAAGGGTTCTTTGCCATGAAGTGGCTCGAGGCCAATGACCATCTCTGAGGTAGGTCGCTCACGGTTCTGGCGTCACTCAGGCCAGCGTGTTGTCCTCGTTGATGCCAGAATCCTGAATTGTGGCGGAGGGAGAGGGATTCGAACCCTCGAGTATCGACCTGGGACCATGGTGACCGTACAGGGCACCGAGCAATGAGTCGCTGGCGCCACGAGGTGCTGAACCTAGCGACGTCAATCGAACGCGGACTATGTCCAGTACGGCTCGCTTGGCGGAGGGAGAGGGATTCGAACCCTCGATACGTTTCCGTATACACGCTTTCCAGGCGTGCGCACTCGGCCAGACTATGCGACCCCTCCGTGGATGTGCGAGTGTACAAGCGAGAGGCCATGTAGTGAACTGGGACACAGCCATGGAATCGGCTCTTTCCGAGGCCGCAAAGGCGGCTGGACACGGGGATGTCCCCATCGGTGCCGTGATCCTCGACGCTTCAGGAGCGGTCGTTGCGGGGGACCACAACAGGCGCGAGGAACGGGGCGATGCAACGGCGCATGCCGAGATGCTGGTGATCTCCCAACGCTCGCGCGACCTGGGTTCCTGGCACCTTGAAGGCCACACGCTCGTCGTCACCGTCGAACCATGTGCGATGTGCGCGATGGCAGCGGTCTGGTCGAGGCTGGACCGCATCGTCTATGGTGCCGCCGACCTCAAGGCCGGCGCATGTTGGTCACAGTTCAACATCCCTCAGGACGAACGACTCAACCATCACATCGACCTCGTCGCGGATGTCCGTGCCGACGAGGCCCGAACCC
The DNA here is from genome assembly GCA_964444875.1 of uncultured Acidimicrobiaceae bacterium. GTDB lineage: Bacteria > Actinomycetota > Acidimicrobiia > Spongiisociales > UBA5794 > JAMBLL01. The sequence goes on from CAYUJA010000089.1 coordinate 6,278, forward strand.
TCCTGGACGCCTTCTTCGATGTTCGACGCTGACCCCGTTGAGGCGAACGGTTGAGGTCCGTCGAGACTGGCGCTATGACGGCGCCGGAGTCCTATCGCAAGAGTGTCTTGCCATCGCCTCGGAGCATGACGCACGCCTCGGTAACCCCAGTGGCCATCGCGATCTCTGCCTTCTTGAGGTATGACCGTGGATCGTAGACCTTCTTGTTGCCGACTTCACCGTCGATCTTGAGCACTCCTTCGTACCCGGTGAAGAAATGGTCGGCGATCGCACGGGAGAAGTTGTACTGGTTGTCGGTATCGACGTTCATCTTGATCACGCCGTAGTCGAGAGCTGCATGGATGTCCTCGAGTTCGGACCCGGATCCGCCGTGGAAGACGTAGTCGAAGTGTGCGTCTTGGCCGTAGGCCGCCTTGATGGCATCCTGACCGTCGCGTAGGACGTCTGGTCGTAACTTCACGTTGCCTGGTTTGTAGACGCCGTGGACGTTGCCGAACGTGGCGGCGAGGATGTAGCGGCCCCTCTCTCCAAGACCGATCGCCTCCACGGTCTTGAGCAGGTCTTCGTTCGTGGTGTACAGTTTCTCGCTGGGTACACCCTCGGCCGAGACCCCGTCCTCTTCCCCACCAACGACACCGACCTCGAGTTCGAGGATGATGTCCAACTCGTTCATCTCTGCGAGGAGTTCAGCCGAGATCTCGAGGTTGGAGTCGAGGTCGATCGCAGAGCCGTCGAACATGTGGCTCTGGTACAGCGGCGGCAAGCCTGCTTCCTTCCGCTCACGACTGACCTGGAGCAGTGGGCGCACGAACGTATCCACCTTGTCTGCCTGGCAGTGGTCCGTGTGAAGGGCGATGAGGACCGGATACTCCTCGGCAAGCAGGTACGCCATTTCTGCGATGGCCTGTGCGCCGAGTGACATGTTGTTGACGTAGGTCCCAGAGGCGAAGGATCCACCGCCGGTGCTGATCTCGATGATTCCGTCCGACTCGGCCTCGGCGAAACCCCGCATGGCTGCATTGAGCGTTTCAGACGATGTGATGTTGATGGCCGGATAGGCGTATTTGCCGTCTCTGGCTGCGTCGAGCATGGCGTTGTACTGGGCGGGTGTGGCGATCGGCATGGGTCCCTCCAACGTGTTGCCGGCTGCTTGGAAATGTACCGTCACCGACGTTGCTGTTCTTTGTCGAACAGGCGGCTGAAGTTCGGCTGCGCTTGTCATCCCGGTACACTGCTCGCTATCTGGAGGGGTGACAGAGCGGACGAATGTGACGGTCTCGAAAACCGTTGGGCCT
>CAYUJA010000090.1:0-7520 GCA_964444875.1 uncultured Acidimicrobiaceae bacterium
GATGCAGAGAAGTATCAGAAACTCACCGTGGCAGAAGGTGAGGGCCAGGCGATCGAGCGCGTGTTCTCCGCGATCCACACCGGAGACCCGACACCCGACCTCATCGCGATCCAGTATCTCCAGGCCCTTCAGGGAATCGCAGATGGCAAGGCAACCAAGATCTACCTTCCCATGGAGACCACTTCGATCCTCGCAAGCATCGGTGTGGTCGGCGAACTGTTCGCTGACTCGCAGAAGGACAACCTGGCGGAATAACAGGATCCGACCATCGGCGGTCGACCGTCCGGAGAACGGAAAACGGAGAACGGAGACCCCTATGCCGCACATCAACTTCGTCGAGTTCAACAGTGGGGACGTCGAGGTATCAGCTGCCTTCTACAGGCAGGTGTTCGATTGGAACCCGCAGCCGTGGGGTGGCGAGGACTACCTGATCGAGAATCGCGGTGACGACAGCGGGATCGATACGGGGTTCACGGAGTCCCAAGACGGCGAACCGCTTACGGTGGCGACCATCTCCGTCGACGACATCGCCGGTTACATGGCCAGGGTCATCGTTGCCGGCGGCGAGATCGTCGTGCCGAAGTTCACGATCCCCGGCGTTGGCTACGGCTGCTATTTCACGGACACGACAGGCATGATCGTGGGACTACACCAGGCGGACGAGAGCGCCGAGTGACGTAGTACGTTCTAGGCCTGCGACTCCATGTGGTCGGCGATGCGGGTGAGTTGTTCCTCGATGTTCACGAGCGTGTCTGCAGTGAGCATGTTGAACACCACCTGAGCGTAGTCGTTCCACGATCCCCCCAAGAAGTTCGTCGCCGCCATCTCGCCCTCGTCAAACGGCTTCCTGTACTTCTTGTCCGTGGACTTCAGATCCTGGAGCAGCTTCCGCTTTTGCTCGATCGACGCCAGTGGTTCCGCGTTTGCACCCATCCTCAACCCTGCCTTTCCCCGATTGCGGCCGATCCGCACCGAGATAGTTGCCCCCTTTATAGCCGGGGCAGAAACGCTCGGAGAGCGTGATCTCCCATTGCGGGGATAACGCTAGGTGTCGCTCGAGGGTTCCTCACCACTGTCGCTGTCAACCTCTTCGCTGACAGCTTCCTCTTCACTGTCAGCTGATGGCTGAGAGCCGATGGCTTCTTCGTCGCTGTCGGCTGACTCTTCGCCGTCGTCCGTGCTCTGTGCTCTGTGCTCTGTGCTCTGCTCTTGGCTGTCGGCTTCCTTAACGATGACGGCACCGACCGTGAGCGGCTGCGGCGAGAAGAAGGTGGGCTCTCCCACCAGGGTTCTCGGCTCGGCCCGCTTCTGGGTCCACCGGATCCACACGATCCCGCCGATGAACACCGCTAGGGAGACCCAGCCGTTGCGGCTGATCCCGAAGAGGCGGAAGGTCGTGTCGGTACGCAGAAGCTCCATCCAGAAACGGATGAAGGCGTACATGGTGAGGTACAGGCCGAAGGACGCACCCTTGGCAAGTTTCCCCTTCTTCTCCAACCACAGGATCACAGGGACCACGATGAGAGCGTTCCAGATCAACTCGTAGAGGAACGTCGGGTGGAAGGTCTCGAACTCGGCGAACTGCGGTGGCCGGAACTGTGGTGCGATCTCGAGACCCCACGGCAGCGTCGTGGGCGTGCCGAACAGTTCTTGGTTGAACCAGTTCCCCAAACGGCCGATGGCCTGGGCGAGCGGGACGCCGATGGCGACCGCATCCCCGTAGGAGAACAGGTCGGCGTGTTTCTTATGCACCATGTAGATGACGGTGAGCGTACCGAAGGTGAGCCCGCCGTAGAGGGCGAGTCCGCCCTCCCAGATGAAGAACGCCGCATATGGCCGATCGATGAAGTTGCCAGAGTGTGTCAGCACGTAGGCGGCCCGTGCACCGAGGAAACCGATGACCACGGCCCATATGGCGGTCTTCTCGAAGAATTCCCCGTCCCCACCGAATCGAACGTACCGGTTGCGTGAGACGACGATCGCAACGATCACCCCGACCGCGATGAGAATCCCGTAGAAGTAGATCGTCAGTGGGCCGATCTCGAGCACGTTCTGTGCTGGTGACGGGATGGCTCCGAGTAGGTTCATGCGCACCGATCCTTGAGTTCTTTGAAGGTTTGCCCGGCCCTCGGTGCGCAGACCGTACCGGGACCATCTTTCATCACAACCAGAACCGGGAGCATTTCGATCTGCTCCCGTTCACGGGCACGTCTCCGTACTCCGCCTGGTCTCCTTGTTCGACCATATGCTACGCCGAGTTACAGACAGTACCCCTCCTTTGTCCACCTGCGCACACGGTGTAGGGCCGATGTAGCCTGGCCGTGGCGAAACCAACCAGGCGCGAACAGCGGCTGTTCCTACCGATGAGGTGATCGTGGACGCGAAAGAGCAAGCAGAACAGCGGTTCGGTACGGATGAGGCGAACCTGCGGGAACTCTCCCAATGGATGTACGACAACCCCGAGATCGGCTACGAAGAACTCGAGACGTCGCGACGAATGGCCGAGATCCTGCGTGACGGCGGATTCGACGTGGAGTACCCGGCGTACGGCCTCGATACCGCGTTTGCGGCCAGAGCAGGATCGTCGGGCCCCGAAGTCATCATCTGTGCGGAGATGGACGCCCTCCCCGAGGTCGGCCAGGCGTGCGGCCACAACATCATCGCCACGGCGGGAATCGGGGCAGGCCTCGCCCTGATAGACCTCGTCGACGAACTCGGCATACGGCTCACTGTCCTGGGCACACCTGCTGAAGAACACTCTGGCGGCAAGGTCGACCTGATCAAGGCAGGGGCGTTCAAGGATGCTGCAGCGTCGATGATGATCCACCCCGGTGTCAAGGACGTGGTGGATCCGCAGTTCCTCGCCATTGCGCACGTCGAGGTCGACTTCTACGGGAAGCCTTCTCATGCGGCGTCAGATCCGGCCCTCGGACTCAACGCACTCGACGCGGCGGTCCTTGCGTACATGAACATCTCAGCACTCCGGCAGCAGATCCTCGACTCAGACCGTGTGCACGGGATCATCACACGCGGCGGAGCGGCACCCAACATCATCCCCTCGCACACGACGATGGTGTTCAACGTTCGCTCAGCGACCGATGAACGTCTCGACGAGCTGTTCCCGAAGGTCGATGCGTGCTTCGCAGCTGCCGCTCTCGCTACAGGATGTACGTACGAGATCCACGAATCGGGCCACCGGTACAAGGACCTTCAGACCGATCGGGTGCTCTGCGAACTCTACGAGAGGAACTCTGCACAGCTGGGCCGGGTCGTGAACCGCTACGCTGACCTTCCTCCCGCGACCTCGGGTTCAACCGATATGGGCAACGTTTCACACGAGGTTCCAGCGATCCACCCGATGATCGACCTGCGGTGTTACCCGACGGTGAACCACCAGCCTGAGTTCGCCGCCCATACCGTGACCGACGATGGGTACCAGATCATCCGCGATGGTGCCCTGGCCATGGCGTGGACCATCATCGATCTCGCCGAGGACGACCGCTGGGCCGAACTCGGCGACCACGGGTAGAGGAACGAGCGACAACGATGGACACAGTTGAGTCCCCCTTCGCTGACTGGTCGACGGTCTCGGCAGAAGATACCGCTGCCAGGATGTCCTCTCCGCCGGACGGAATCACGCCTCAAGAGGCTCAGGCGAGGTTCGCTGAACACGGCCCGAACCGGATCGAGGAAGCCCAAGGGCGGAGCCGGCTTGCGATATTCGCGGCACAGTTCAAGGGGTTCCTCACCTACGTCCTCGTCGCAGCTGCCCTCATCTCGGCGTTTCTCGGTGACTGGATCGAGGCAGTCGCCATTCTGGCGATCGTCGTCTTGAACGCGATCATGGGTTACGTCCAGGAAAGCAAGGCTGAAGAGGCGATGGCTGCCCTCAACGAGATGGCAGTGCCGACCGTGAGAGTCCGCAGAGGTGGGGCGCTCACTGAGGTTTCCTCTCTCGATCTCGTACCCGGTGACAGGGTCGTACTCGAGACCGGCAACGTCGTACCGGCAGATGGCAGGCTGATCGACTCCTCCAACCTCCAGATCGAGGAAGCAGCGCTCACAGGGGAGTCTGAACCGGTCTCGAAGGACGCCACTGCCCTGTTCGAGACCGACCGGGCGCTCGCTGAACGGCGCAACATGGTCTATTCGGGCACCATCGTGACGATGGGCCGCGGAGAGCTGATCGTGACGGCGACGGGGATGAACACCGAGATCGGGAAGATCGCATCGCTGATCCAGGGGGTCGAAGAGGGCGACACACCGCTCCAGCAGCGCCTCGACCATCTCGGGAAAGTCCTGGCCGGGGCAGCAGGGGCGCTGGTTGTCTTGTTGTTCGCAATGGGTCTGATCAGAGGTGACGATCTCGAGACCCTCCTCCTCACATCGGTGAGCCTGGCCGTTGCGGCCATCCCTGAGGCGATGCCCGCTGTCGTGACCATTGCACTGTCGCTCGGGGCCCAGCGGATGCTGAAACGACGGGCACTCATCCGGAGCCTCCCTGCTGTGGAAACGCTCGGCTCGGTCAGCGTGATCGGTACGGACAAGACCGGCACGCTCACGGAGAACCGCATGACCGCTGTCGTGCTCGACGTTGCGGACTACCGCCTCGAACTCGAGTCTGACGAACCTGTCACCGGCGAGGTGAGGTCCACCATTGCGCTCGCCCTCGTCACCGGTGTGCTGTGCAACGACGCTGCCCTCACAGCGAATGATCACCGGTTCACAGCGGTCGGTGACCCGACCGAAGGCGCTCTCGTCGTCGCCGGGGCGAAGGTCGGCCTGTTGAAACCGGAGATCGAAGACGCGCTGCCGAGGGTCGGCGAGGTGCCGTTCGACTCAACACGCAAACGCATGACGACGATCCACCGGACACCCGCCACGGCGGCAGAGACACCCGATGCCCTCGAAGACCTCCTCGATACGCTCGGGGACGACCTTCCCCCATTCGTGGCGCTCACGAAAGGAGCGGTGACCGGCCTCGTCGACCACTCAACGCGGGTGTGGGTCAACGGCGAGGTACAGGACCTCGACGAGGCAATGCGAGACCGGGTTGCTGCAAGCGAAGCAGGCCTCGCATCCAAAGGCATGCGAGTACTCGGGCTTGCCGTGCGCCCTCTCGAAGAATCCACTGCCCATGACGACGTCGAGGACGACCTCATCTTCGTCGGCATGTTCGGCCTCATCGATCCGCCCCGCGAGGCGGTTCCCGGGGCAGTTGCCGAGACACGTGCGGCCGGGATCCGTCCCGTGATGATCACCGGAGACCACCCCCTGACCGCACGCCACATCGCCCAGGACATCGGGATCACAACGTCAGACCGTGTCGTCACCGGTCCCGAACTCGATGAGATGTCCGCTGAAGAATTCAAAGAGACAGCCGAGAACGTCTCGGTGTTCGCGAGGGTGTCTCCCGAACACAAACTGGGACTCATCGCAGCACTGCAATCCGACGGAGAACTGGTGGCCATGACCGGCGATGGTGTCAACGATGCGCCAGCACTCAAGAAAGCGGACATCGGTATCGCCATGGGGATCACGGGCACCGACGTATCGAAACAGGCCGCCGACATGGTCCTTCTCGACGACAACTACGCCACGATCGTTGCTGCCGTTGCTGAAGGCAGGGTCATCTACGACAACATCAGGAAGTTCATCAAGTACCTCCTGACCTGTAACACGTCGGAGATCATCGTCATGATCGTCGGCCCGGTCCTCGGGATGCCTCTCCCCCTGTTGCCCCTCCAGATCCTGTGGATGAACCTCGTCACCGACGGCCTCCCTGCGCTGGCACTCGGCGTAGAACCCGCAGAGGATGATGTCATGGCGCGACCGCCGAGGTCGGCGACCGAATCGATCTTCGGTGGAGGCACCACAACGTTCATCGCGGTGTTCGGCATCGTCCTGTCAGTCGTCACCCTTGGCGGCGGGTGGTTCCTGTGGAACCAGGGTGACACCGCCTGGCAGTCCGTGCTCTTCACCGTCTTGATCTTCGGGCAACTCGGCCTCGCTCTCGAGGTACGGGCAGAGAAGCGGTCGCTGTTCACCGTTGGACTGTTCACGAACAAGGCGATGCTCGGGGCAGTCGGCATAGGCCTGGTAGCCCATCTCATCATCCTGTACGTGCCGATCGCACAGCGCATCTTCGGAACCGAACCCCTCGATGCTGCCCATTTCGCCGTGGCCATCGGCGGCGTGCTCGCAGTGATGGGCGCTGTAGAGATATACAAGGTCTTCTTGAGGAGACGGGCGTAGACGTAGTACGTACATACGTAATACGTAATACGTAATACGAGAACGGAGGGTGACAATCATGCGGGCACTGAAGATCGGTGGAGGACTCCTCCTGGCCTTCATGGGCATCGTGTGGATGCTTCAGGGCTTCGGCGCAACCTACGTACCGACCTCGTTCATGACAAAGGCTCCCGAGTGGATCTTCATCGGGATCGCAACAGCAGCGGTCGGTGTGTATCTCGTCGTGCGAGGGTTCAAGCAGGACCGGTAGTTGACAGAACACAGAACACAGAACACAGAAGCCTGGCATCTGGAGTACGGAGAACGAAGAGAATGACCACTGTCTACCAGAACACGGCTATCGCCCACGGGGATGGGCCTGACCTGCTCGTCGATCGGACCATCGTGGTAGACGACGGACGCATCGCCTGGATGGGGCCAGACGACGAGGCGCCATCTCCCGACCCCGCCGCAAGGATCGTCGACGCGTCGGGGGCGGTCGTCGTGCCGGGTATGGTCGATGCACATAGCCACACGGTCCTCCCCGGTGGTGCCCACTGGATCGACAGGATCGACGATCCGACCGACGTGCTCCTGTCAACTGCCGAGCACAACGGAGAACTTGCGTATCGAGCAGGGATCCGATGGTTGAGAGACGTCGGCGCTCCGACGAGGGATGGGCGGGCGATCTCGTTGGACGTACGCGATGCGTGGAGCGGCCGTACCGACCGCCCGTACATCCGGGCTGCGGGGGCGTGGGTTGAACGCGAGGGGCTGTTCGGGTTCACGATCGCGGTGGACGACCATGACGCCATCGAGAACGCCGTAGTCGACCAGATCCGCAACGGAGCCGACCTCATCAAGCTCTACATCGAAGGACCGGACAAGGACACCTCGACCTGGACCGTATCTGAGGTTGAGCGAGCCGTGCATGCAGCAACCAGCGCAGGCGTACGGGTCACCGCACATGCAACGAATCTCCCGAGCGTTCGCGCGGCCGTGTCGGGAGGTGTGTTCTGCGTTGAACACGGCACACATCTCGATCGGGCGGTTGCGAGAGAGATGGCCGACCGCGGTACCTACCTGGTCCCGACACTCGGGGTCGGGGCATCGTGGGAAAGCTTCGGTTCCACGACGACCATCGACCGATTTGTCGGCGTGGAAGCAAAGTCCAGGCTCGAGGAACGCAAAGAGATCAGCTACGAGAGTGTCAGACTCGCTGTCGATGCCGGCGTGACCATCGCTGCGGGGACAGACTTCGGCGGAGGCTCGTTGCGGGCGAACCA
>CAYUJA010000091.1:0-5024 GCA_964444875.1 uncultured Acidimicrobiaceae bacterium
GAGATCGTCCATCTACAGACAGGCTTTCGCCTATCCGCTGATCCTCGTAGTACGAATCAGGTAGTACGTAGTACGACTCGGAGCTCGTGAAACGGTTGATTGCGTGGTGTATCCGTGTATCAATGCACGTTTGCTTCGCGTCGCTAGCGCCCGGGCGTGCAACGGTGAAGCCCAAACAACCATGGCGGCGAGAGTTGGCCTGGTAGACAACGAACCCGCCCGGGATCTCACCGAGCACCTCGAGAAACGCACAGCGTCGCCCACGAACCTCGAAAAGCAGATGGCTGCCCCTGATCCGGGGTCGTACCCAGTGATACGTACTTCGTACTACTGCCTGTAGTCTGCACGGTTCTCACCGACCCCGCTCATTTCCGAAGTGCCGGCGCACTGTTGGTGCACGATCCCGACCCGCTCGGCTCCAGGACCGGCGATCTAGCCGCTTGTAGCTGGCGGGGGTGGTTTCCACGCAGCCATCAGGGCAGCACCTGCCACAGACGCCACCAGGGATATCAGCCACACACCCATGTACGAACCGCTCGTATCCACGATCCATCCGAACAGAGGCGGCCCGGCGCCGAGACCGATCAGGAAACCGAACAGGATCACACCCGAGGCATGCCCAGCCGCACGGGGGCCGGCAAAGACGATCAAGCCGAGCATGCCGACCGAGTTCCACGATGACGGCCCGAGCCCTGTGAGGACTGCCGCAACCCATATGAGCCACCAGATGCCCGAACCCGCGCCGAGAAGCGCGAACGAGGCAAGCACAGACAACGATGCGATGATGATGAGCGACGAGCGATAGGCATGATTCCGTTCGGCGTGGTGTGCCCAGGCGATCCGTGCAGGCATTGCGGTGAGACCAACGACCGCAACGACGGCACCTCCGATGACGATCGACCTGCCGAGTTTCTCTGTCGTGAACAGGGCGAACATGATCGTCGCCGACCCTGCAACACCGAGCAGGAATCCGTACGCGGCGATCCACCAGATCGCTGCGGGCAGCGGCGGGCGCTCCCTCTCGTCTCCGGCAGTGTCTCGCACCGATGTCCGCTTCGGGAGGAACCAGGCACCCGCGATGGCGAGGGCGATCGACAGTCCGGCGAACACGACGTAGGCGCTCACCCTCCCCCATGCAAGGGCCATAGATGGCACGATCAGCCCACCTGCGAAGATGAACGCCTGGACACCTGACTGCTTGATGCCCGTGACGATGCCTTGAGATCCCGCAGGGAGATCCTCTGCGATCAGTTTGTTCGTCGCCGGGTTCGAGCCTGCCTGAGCGACCGCGCCGATCGCCGACCCTGCCATGAGCACGATCAGAGACCCGGCGATGCCGAGTATCAAGAACGAACCAGCGGCAGTGAGAGCCACAACGATCATCGCTGCGCGTCCACCGATCCTGTCCGTGATCCTTCCAATGACAGGAGACAGCACCGCGGCGCCGACCGTGTTGATGGCGAACACGATCCCGAGTTGAGTCCGTGAGATGCCGAGGTCCGTGATGAACACGACCGCGATGATCCCGAGAGACGCTGCGATGAACGTTCCCACACCCATCGTGGAGAACAACAGAGCGGTGAACGCCCAGCGTCCCTTTGAATCGATGATCTCCATCAGCACAGTATGACAAGCCACGGTGACCACGAGTGTTGCGGTACGGCTAGCGTCAGAACCATGGACCGCTCGATACACGACCGCTGGTGGGTCTCAGGCGTCATCTACCAGATCTATCCGCGGTCGTTCCAGGACTCGACAGGCGATGGGATAGGCGATCTGCCAGGCATCACCTCGCGCCTGGGGTACCTGAGCGACACGCTCGGGATCGATGCGATCTGGATATCGCCGGTCTTTCCCTCCCCGATGGCGGATTTCGGATACGACGTCTCGGACTACACGGACATCGACCCGATCTTCGGCACCCTCGACGATGCAGATCGCCTCATCGACACGGCCCACGAACTGGGTCTCAAGGTCATCATCGACTGGGTACCCAACCATTCCTCGGACCAGCATCCGTGGTTCATCGAATCCAGGGCGAGCCTGGACAGCCCGAAACGCGATTGGTATGTGTGGGCCGATCCTCGCTCCGACGGGGAACCACCGAACAACTGGCTCTCCGTCTTTGGGGGACCGGCGTGGACACTCGACGAGGCGACGGGCCAGTACTACCTGCACTCGTTCCTCAAAGAGCAGCCGGACCTCAACTGGCGGATCCCCGACGTGGTCGATGCCATGGCCGACACGCTCAGGTTCTGGTTGGACCGGGGTATCGACGGGTTCCGCATCGACGTTGCCCACTTCATGGCGAAGGACCCCCAGATGCGGAGCAATCCACCTTCTGCGGGCCCGACGGAGGGAACCAAGTCGCTCAACGAGTACGACACACAAGAACACCTCTACGACAAAGGCCATGACGACATCTTCACCATGCACGCAGGGATCCGGGCCGTCCTCGACGAGTACGACGACCGGTTCGCAGTCGGCGAGATCCACGAATTGGACTGGGCGCGCTGGGCGAGGTACTTCGGCACGAACGGGGATGGCCTCCACATGCCGTTCAACTTCTCGCTTCTGTGGGCGTCGTGGGATGCCAACGATTTCAGATCGAAGATCGTCGGGCAGGAGGACGCCCTTCCCGATGGCGCCTGGGGGAACCACGTCCTCGGGAACCACGACGAGCCGCGTTTCGCGACCCGCTTCGGATCCAGGAGAGTTCGCGCCGCTGCGGTGCTGCTCCTCACGCTCAAGGGAACGCCCACGATGTACTACGGCGAAGAACTCGGCCTCATCGACTGTGTAATCGATCCCGGTACCGAGCAAGACCCGTGGGGGAAGAATCATCCGGACCTCAACCGTGACGGGTGCCGTTCGCCGATGCAGTGGACCCGTGCGCCGGGCATGGGCTTCACACCCCGCACCGTTGAGCCGTGGCTCCCGTTCGCCGACCAGACAATGAGCGTCGCAGACCAGGTCGACGACCCCGATTCCACCCTGTCCCTGTACCGCTCCCTTTTGCGCCTCAGGCACGAGACGCCGGTACTCGCGATCGGGAACATGACCATGCTCACGGACAACCAGGACAATGTCCTTTCCTACAGCCGCAGCCTTCACGACGACGTCGTCTACGTCGCGATCAACTTCACAGACAGTTCCCAGCCATACTCGTTCCCGACGGAGGTGACACAGGTCCTCGGTACGCAGGGGTCACGTGAAGGATCGTTCTCCTCGGTCGTGATCTCCCCCAATGAAGCGATAGTTGCCCGGTGAGGGCCGGACCCGTCAACCCACGACCGGTAGATACTCGGCGAGGTTGCCGATCAACCTGTCAGCGGGAATCGTCGCGGAAGCCCCGAGACTTGCGAACCTGATCTGGTCGATGTCGTCGATCGATCGCCCGTACACGATGACCTTCGACCTCGTGGCCATTGCTCTCACAACCGCATCTGCATCCGGCTCGCTTGCGCACACCACAGCGACCGTGACAGCCCTGGTGTCGGGGAGCACAACTGTCCTGTAGTGCGCTGTCTCTGCCTCACGAACCAGTCCTTCGAGGTCACGGGTAGGGCACAACAGGCCAACAGCCGGTCCGCGGGTCTCATCGACGAACCGCGCCATCATTTGGGCCTTTGTCAACCCCCATGCGATGTGAGCCTCCAGTGCGGACTCGCCGAGAACCTGAGATGACCCGGGTGAAAGGCCGTACCGATCCCAGGGAACGATCCTGACCGTGCCGGCACCAGACCCAGGCACCGGTGTACCGACGAGTGCCAGAGCACGGTCGATAGGCCGAAGCGCCTCGGAGAACAACTCCAGGGGACTGCTGGTTTGTTGCATCAACGGGGTCGACTCGAACGCGGCGAGAAGCCCATCGAGCAGAGCGGTCCCCTCGACTATCGCATCAGCGACCACCTCGTCGAGGCTGACGCCCCTCTCCGTGAGGATCGAGGCGACATAACGCGGATAGGCATCCACGAACGTTCGACGGATACCGTCCTGCGCTGATTCCACGACACTCTCCCGATGGTCACATGACAAAGATACTGCCTAGCATTCGTTCGAAATACCAGGTCGGAGGACCCATGCGAAAGTTTCTGTTCATCTTCATGTTTGCAGCGCTCGCACTCGCCGCCTGCCGGGCTGAGTCGAACGTCATCCTCGACATCAATGAGGACGGTTCTGCGACCATCGGTGTAGAGATCGGGTTCGACCAGGAGATGCAGGACCTGCTGTCACAGTCGGGCAGCGACCCGGCAGACCTCTTCGCTCAGGGGCCGCCTCCAGGAGCAGAAAGTTTCGAACCCTACACGCGCACAGAAGGGGACATGACCTTTTACGGGTTCAACAACGAGGTTGACGACCTCGCCAGCTATACGTTTTCGGACCTCGGCCAGGAACTCTTCTCGGACTTCGCCAACTTCTCCTACGTCTCAGACGGCGACACGGCAACACTCACCGCGTCACTCACGTCAGCCGACATCGGAGGTGGCCTGGGAGATCTGCCGATCGACCCTTCTGACATCACCGGAGACATTTTCTCAGCGAACCTGATCGTGTCGATGCCCGGCACGGTCGTTGAGCACAACGCAGACGAGGTCCGCAGCGACGGTGCTCTCATATGGAACATCCCCCTGGCGGGATCGGTGGACGCCACCGCAACATCGGACCTCGGATCAGGGTCCCCAACGTGGATCTGGTGGGTACTCATCGGTGTCCTCGCCGTCGGGATCATCGCAGGGGCCACCGCAACGATCGTATCGCGCAAGGAATCCAAGAAGGCCGTTGATACAGCCGTGGCAGCACACGCAGCCTCACTCACGGATGTGCCCCCGCCGCCAGAGCCGACCACCCCGGCCCTCGAGATGAGCGAAGACGGCGACAGCCCTGCCCTCGGAACCAGTGGAGACGACGAGACGCCAGCTCTCGAAACCAGCGGAGACGACGAGACGCCAGCTCTCGAAGCCAGCGGTGACGAGACACCCGCCCTTGAAGCCGGGCAGGACGATCAAGACGATTCGGACGAT
>CAYUJA010000091.1:5124-7395 GCA_964444875.1 uncultured Acidimicrobiaceae bacterium
AACTGAAAACTGAAAACTGAAAACTGCTATCCCGACAGTACGACGACGGTGATCAGTCCGTAAGGGCCCTCGACGACGCCGACACCTGCCTTGCGGAACATCGGGTCGACGATCATGGACTGGTAACTCGGGGCAGAGACCAGCGCCTCGGATAGACCGTGCGGTGTCGCCGCGATCGCGAGCATCTCGCCCGTGATGGTGCCGGGGATCCCTTCAGCGTCGAGCGCTGCGTCGAGATCATCATCGAGCCTCAAGAAACCCGACCGGTACACGTCGGTTGCCCTGGTTACAGAGACGATCGCAAGGTCAGACGACCAGGAAAGCGGATCGAACCCAGCGCTGATGCGCTCATCGTTCAACTCGTCGAACACCACCTCGGCTGCTGTCGGGGAGGTGACGAGGCGGCTGTCTCCTACGCCAGGGAGCGGAAGCGGAAACGTCCCCGCCACCAGCCTGTCACCTACGGCATCGCGCACCGCTATCACCGCACCGAACACGTCTTCACCGCTCACAGAAGAGAACGTCCGCTGTATGACACCATCGGGTGAGACGATCTGGGAGCCGACAACGGAGTCCCCAACCGACGAATCGAACGCGTCGCGCACACTCGACGGGAGCGGTGCAGCTGCCAGCAACGTCGTCGCAACCACACTTACGAAGAGTGCGTAACCAACGCCGACCGCTGCCCCGCCGAGTCTGTTGAGCGTGGTTGCGCCGGGAACGACCTTCAGCGCCACCGAGATCAGCTTGGAAGCGACGATGGAACCGACGATCAGCGCGAGGAAGATCACGATCCCGCCGACGATCCTGGCCACCTCGGGCGACACATTCGTCACACCCGAAACGATGGCACCAACAGCGGGCGACATTCGGAACACGACCGCGGTGCCGGCGACCAGCACTGCGATCTCCACGACCTCTCGCACAAGGCCACGGCGCCACCCTCGTATGGCGAGAGCAGCGGCGAGTGCAAGGACGACCCAGTCATAGACCTGCATCAGCTCAGCCCGTCTTATCCGTCATCATCTTTGTCGTCCGATGACGGTTGCACGACAGGCACCTCGCCGGTCTTGAGCAACCGCGAAGGTTCGGCTTCTTCGAACATCGCATCTGACGCTTCCTCCCAGGTCTGGCCGAGGAACCTCGTTCGCCACCAGTGGCCTATCAGGATCTTCAGCGTTGCCGTCAGTGGAACCGCGATGATGATGCCCCATACACCGGCGAATGCACCACCGAGAATAAGGACAATGAGCGTGACCGTCGGATGCAACCGGACGGTTGCCCGAAGAACGGCCGGTGAAACGAAGTTGTTATCGATCTGTTGTACGACGACCGCGACGACAACCGCCCAGACCGCCGTCGGCATGTCGCCTGTCGAGATGGCTACCAGCACGCCAAGGGCGCCCCCGACCCATGGCCCGAGGAACGGAACGATGTTCAAGAGTCCGCCGACCAGGCCGATGAGCAGCCAGAACTCCAGGCCGATGATCCGATACCCCAACGAGAGAAGTACGCCCACGATGAGTGCGACCACGAGTTGGCCACGCAGGAATCCACCAAGAGCGGTGTTCACCTGACGTCCGACGAACGCTGCCTCGGATCTGCTTTCGCTCGGGAAGATGTCGACGAGACGACGCTGGACCGAGGGAAGGTCGATGAGGAAGTAGAACGCCAGAACGGGTCCGAGCAGGAAAACGAGGATGAACTCGAATATCCCAGCGGTTACGGATCCGAGCAGGTCGAGGCTGACGTTGAGCAGCGTCGAGCGGTTCTGAGGGTCGTTGAGATATGCGACGAGTTGATCGTAGTTCCACAGAACGATGCCGTCGAAGCCGAGCGAGTCTGCGACGTCATACGCCTGCCGCACAGAACTGTCGTAGAGGGTGGGGAACGTTTCGACGAATCCCTGGGCCTGGGCGACGATGTCGGGAATCAGGAGGATGACGAGAAGCGCTAGGGCCGAGAAGAACACGAAGAAGCCGAGTACGGAACCGATCACCCTGGGAACCCCCCGGCGATTGAGCCACGAGACGAACGGATTGAGCATGTAGACGATCACTATCGCGAGCAGCAGCGGCGCAAGGATCACCCGCCCTTCGACCAGCACGAAGAACACTGCGACTATCAGAAGCAGCACGCCGAGAGCGGACCATGAGAAGATCCCTACTTGGCGGAAGGTCGTACGTACGTCTCTATCCGTGATGCAACGATTGTATCGGCATCGCGGATGGACCCGTGCCAGAAGCCAGAATCCAGAAGCAGGCGCCCCCC
>CAYUJA010000092.1:0-7383 GCA_964444875.1 uncultured Acidimicrobiaceae bacterium
GATCGCAACAGAACGTGCGGTGAACTGGATCCGCTATGGCCAGGACTTCGAGGTGGAGGATGCCCGGATCGGCGTCGGTGGGTGGCAGACGGCCATCCGGGGTGTATTCGCGGAGTACTCAGACCTCTTCTTGCCCATTCATGGGAGACACCAGGTCGACAATCTGTCTACGGCGATCGCCACGGCGGAGATGTTCATCGGGAGGGCGCTCGACCCCGACCTCGTCCAACTCGCTGTCGCCGCCACGTCGGCGCCGGGGCGCCTCGAGGTCGTGCAACGCCGCCCCGTCGTGATCCTCGATGGTTCACACAACGCGCAGGGTGTGAGGGGGTTGGCGGCGACCCTGCGCGACGAGTTCCCTGCGATGAGGTGGAAACTCGTGCTCGGCATGAAGGGGGAGCGTTCCGTAGAGGAGGTCGTCGCCCCCCTCGAAGGCCTGGTCGGCGAGGTGTTCGCGGTCACCATCGACGATCCGGCTTCGCACCGCCGTGAGGAGGTCGCTGCTGAGGCATCGCGAGCGCTGGGTGTTCCCGGTACACCGTTCGAGACAGCGTCACAGGCCCTTGCAGCAGCCCGTGATGCAGCGGGTAGCGATGGTGGAGTCGTCGTTGCCGGGTCGTTATATCTCGTCGGGCAGGTGCGCACCGGCACCGTTGGCTCTGAGGATCGCATGGCCGAGGCCCATCTGCGGTTCTCAGCAGAGGTCGCAGACGACGAAGAGACCGAAGCCCCAGAACCCGTGTTTCTGGAGGACGAATGAATCGTTTCGCTGTAGCCTTACGCTCCGCACCGATCGTGAATCCCGTTTTCTTTTCCCTGAGGAGATCTTTGAAATGGCTGTAGAGAACACCTATGTCATGGTCAAGCCCGATGGTGTGACGAGAGGCCTCGTCGGTGAGGTGATCTCACGGTTCGAGAACAAGGGCTTCCGACTCGTCCAGATGCGCATGCTGACCATGGATGCCGAGCTTGCGGGCCGGCACTACGGCGAGCACAAGGACAAACCGTTCTTCGGCGAACTCGTCGAATTCATCACCTCGGGCCCGGTCGTGGCGATGGAATGGTCCGGGGAGTCTGCGGTGTCTGTCGCCAGGACCTTGATGGGTGTGACGAACCCCGCCGAGGCTTCCCCCGGCACGATCCGCGGAGACCTCGCAACGGTCATCACGCACAACATCGTGCACGGTTCGGACTCATTGAGCAGCGCCGAGCGTGAACTTGGTATCTTCTTTGCATAACCAACTCGACCGGTTGCGAAACGACTGGTTACACTTACCGCCAACCAATCGAGGACCCCTTCGATGAAAAATTTCCTTTCATTCGCTGGCCGCGACATGGCGATCGACCTCGGCACCGCCAACACGCTCGTATTCGTCCGCGGCCAGGGCATCGTACTCAACGAACCTTCCGTTGTTGCCATCAACACCCGCGACAACAAACCACTCGAAGTCGGCACGGCAGCCAAGCGGATGATCGGGCGGACACCTTCGTACATCCAGGCGATCCGCCCCCTGCGAGATGGCGTCATCGCGGATTTCGACGTCACGGAAAAGATGCTGCGCTACTTCATCGACAAGGTCCACACCGGTCGTTTCGCAGCACGCCCCCGGATGGTGATCTGCGTTCCTTCCGGCATCACCGCCGTCGAGCGCCGCGCTGTCGAGGAAGCCGCCTATCACGCGGGTGCACGCCGGGCGTATACGATCGAGGAGCCCATGGCTGCTGCGATCGGGGTTGGCCTTCCGGTTCACGAGCCGACGGGTTCGATGGTCGTTGACATTGGTGGCGGTACGACCGAGGTGGCTGTGATCTCCCTCGGCGGCATCGTGGTATCGAAGTCCATCAGGATCGGTGGCGACGAACTCGACGACTCCGTGATCCAGTGGGTCAAGAAGGAATACAGCCTCATGCTCGGTGAGCGAACCGCCGAGCAGGTGAAGATGGCGATCGGATCGGCGTGGCCGTACTCGGATGAGCCGGCAGCAGAAGTTCGCGGGCGAGACCTCATCTCAGGCCTTCCCAAGACGATCGTACTCTCGAGCGCAGAGGTGCGCGAAGCGATAGAGGAGCCGGTCGAAGCGTTCGTCGATGCCGTGAAATACACACTCGATAAGACGCCTCCGGAGCTCTCAGCCGACATCATGGAGCGCGGCATCATCCTCACGGGCGGTGGTGCATATCTCAAGGGACTCGACGTGCGACTCGCACACGAGACGGGTATGCCGATCGTCACCGCGGATCGTCCACTCCACAGCGTCGTTCTAGGGTCCGGAGCGTGTTTGGAAGAATTCGATATTCTCCATGTCGTGCTTCAGCAGTCATCAGGGCGCGCCTGACCAGGCGCACCCAACGCGGCCATGATCCCATCGTCAGGCAGGCGCTTCGACCGTCCAATGATCCTGTTCCTCGCGCTGGTGATCATCGGCTTCATCATCGCGACGTTCGACGTACGATCAGAGAGCGACGGGGTCACGAATGTCCTGCGTGAGGGAACCCAATCGGTGTTCACGCCGTTTCAAAAGGGAGTGAACTGGGTGATGAACCCTGTAGTGGGCTTCGTTGATGGATTGGCGAACATCGCTGGTTTGCGCGATGAGAACGATCGCCTTCGCACCCAACTCCGCGAAGCGGAGGCACAATTGCGCGAGATAAGCGCACTCGAGGAGAAAGTCGTGCAGCTCGAGCTGATAAACGGGCTTGAGGTTGCGGGAGACCTGACAACGGTGACCGCCCGGATCTACGCGTCAGGGACATCTGCGTTCGACAACGTCCGGTACATCGACAAGGGGGCAAAGGACGGCATCATCGCCGGACAGGCCGTCGTAGATGAA
The DNA here is from genome assembly GCA_964444875.1 of uncultured Acidimicrobiaceae bacterium. Taxonomy (GTDB): domain Bacteria; phylum Actinomycetota; class Acidimicrobiia; order Spongiisociales; family UBA5794; genus JAMBLL01. Next base: position 2,832 of record CAYUJA010000092.1, read on the forward strand.
GACGGCCTGGTTGGACGCGTCGACCTCGTCAGTGCGAATGACGCACGGATCAGACTCATCACCGACCCGCTCGTATCGGCCGGTGTCCGCGTCCAGTCCACCAACGAGACCGGCATCGTGTCTGGTCGCGGTGACGGTCCGTTGCGACTCGAGATGTTCCGCCCACTCAGCCCGGTGTACGAGGGAGACCTCGTCGTCACCGATGGGAGCAGATTCCCTCCAGGCATCGTGGTCGGTTGGGTGAGTACGACCGCCGACGCCGAAGTCGGTTTCGTGCTTCGCGCAGACATCAACCCCTCAGCACAGCTGTCACAGGTCGACTTCGTGAAGGTGATCGTTGGGTGGTCGCCGATCGATGCCAGCATCGAAGGTGGTGAAGACGAGTCCACGACGACAACGACGTCGGCTGGAGACTCGACGACGACTACGACCGGCGACACGACGACTACGACCGGCGACACGACGACTACGACCGGCGACCATCCAACGACAACCACATCCGCGGAGGGCCAGGGATGAGCCGTTCTCGCGTCGTCATCTCGCTGCTCAGTGTCGTGATCATGATCGTGATCCAGACGACTGTGTTCGGCGCCGGCCGTATCCAACCCTTCGGCGTGGCACCTGCGCTCGTGACGCTCATCGTGATCCTCGTCGCTCCGTATATCGAGACCGAGTACCACGTCCTGTTGGGTTTCACTGCAGGCATCCTCGTTGACCTGGTCGGGAGCGGCACGCTGGGTTTGTGGGCCATGTCGCTGACGATCGTCGCGTATTCCGCGTCGCGTTTGCGCACGAAGGTGGCGCAGGGATACCTGATCGCCGGTGGCATCGCCTTTGCATTGACCATTGCGGGACAGGTCCTGTTCGTCGTGATGAGCACGATCTTCGGTCAGAACACGATCGCCCAACCTCAGTTGCTCCAGAAGATCCTCCTTCCGGCGCTGTGGAACCTGGTCCTCGCGTTCCCCGTCATATGGCTTCTCAAGCTGGCGTTCCGGCCGACACAACGCGGGTGGGCAGTATGACAAGTCCTCTGCGCCTCGGCATTCTCGGGATCGTGATGATCGGATTGTTCAGCGTCCTCGGCATCAGGTTGTGGACGATGCAGGTGACGGAAGCCCAGGCGTACGAGACACGGGCTGAAGGCAACCAGGTACGCATCGTGTTCACTCCTGCACCTCGTGGCGATATCTACGATGCGAAAGGGGTCAAACTCGCCGGCACGCGTTCTGCACTCGCTGCGGTGATCGACCTCGCCCTCATCGAGGATGATGATCGTGCGTACCTGTCTCAGAATCTCTCTGCTTTCCTCGACGAGCCCGCATCTGACATCGAGGAACTGTTGTCGGCGACGAACCGGGGAAGCCAGATCACGGTGGCAACCGACCTGACCAACTCCCAGGCGACGTTCCTGCTCGAGAATCGCGAGATGTTCCCCGGAATCAACATCATCCCCCAGCCCGTGCGTACCTATCCCGAGGCCGAGATCGCCGCGCAGGTGCTCGGGTACATCGGGAAGCCGAATGAGAAGGACCTCGAGCGCGACGACATCAACGGGGAGGACCTCCTCGGGAAGGCCGGTGTCGAGAGCGCCTATGACGTGCTGCTCCAGGGAACGCCGGGGGTCGTCGAGTACAAAGTGGATGCAAAGCGCAAGGTCCTGTCTCTGGAACGGGAGGTTCCGCCGGCCGCAGGTGGAAGTCTGGAGCTCACGATCGACTCCGAACTGCAGGCCCAACTCCAGGTGTCCCTCAAGAACGGGCTGATGCAAGCTCGCAGGCTCGAGATGGACGAGCGTAGTGAAGCCATCGCGGAGATGTCACGCGGGCGGCGAGTTGCTGAAGCCCTCCAGGAGGCTCGCGCTGAAGCCCTCGCCCAAGCCCTCCAGGAGAAGGCGGATACCGATGCTGCGGATGAGGCCGGGGTCTCGACCACCACGACCGAGCCCGACGATGAGCCGAGGCGAAGTGGCCCGGTCACAGTGGACGAGCCTGATGTCCTTGCCGCTTTGTATTCAGGGCTGCCCATCGATGCCGATGGGGTCTGTGTTCCCGTGCAGCGTGTCTCGATTCCCCTCGGCGGAATCGCTGTGATCTCTGGCGTGGAACCACGTTCGGGACGTCTTGAATCGGTGAACGAGATCGACGGCGAACTTATCGCAACCATCGTCGTGGAGAACAAGCAGTACACGGTGTCCAACGGCGACTCGTTTGCGGGGACGCTGCGTGTGCTCGAGGTTTCTGACGACAAGGTGATCCTGAATCACAGCGACACGTGGTGTCCCGTGCGGGCGGTTGGCGTCGTGCTCGACCCGAACGATGGGTCCGTTCTGGCGATGAGTTCCTATCCAACGTTCGACCCGTCAGCTTTCGTCGACGGTCTCAGCGAGGAGCAATGGGCATCGCTGGGCACGGTGTCTGCCTTCACCAACTTCGCCGTCCAGGGCCAGTATGCGCCGGCGTCCACGTTCAAGACGATTCCGTATGTGCTGGCGCTCGAAGAGTCGTACTACCCGATCGACCGCGGCGTGGGGGACAAAGAGATCGGGCCGACAGATACGGATGGGTCGCCACCGGAATCCGCGACGACGATCCCCGGTGAGGACGCGCCGCAAGAGGATCCTGTCGAGGAAGCGCCGAAAGAAGACGAACTCAAGCCCCTCCTGACCGATACCGACGAGTACTCATGTACCGGCGAGTTCAGGTTCCGTCTGAACGACGGCACGTATCAGACCAAACGAGACTGGAAGTGGCCGGGCGGGCATGGTCCTTTGGACCTCCATGGCGCACTTCAGGCGTCATGCGATCTCTACTTCTGGGATGTTGCCCTCAGGCTCTGGAACGAACGTGGTGATGATTCCGGCATTGACAAGGAGAACCTGCTCCAGGAGTACGCAAGGGACTTCGGCTTCGGAGCGACGACGGGAATCGATCTTCCTTTCGAGCGTGAAGGCCTCGTTCCCGACAGGGCATGGTTCATTTCCGAGCAGCGTGAAGGGTCCCCGAGAGTTCGACCGGATGGTTCGTGGGTGGGCGGTGACTTGATGGACTTCGCCGTCGGGCAGGGAGCGATGCTTGCCACGCCGCTTCAGATGGCGAACAGCCTCGCGGCAATGGTCAACGGCGGAACATTGTGGCAACCCCAGGTCGTGCGGCGAGTCGTGGGTCAGGATGGGGAGATCATCGTTGAGAATGAGCCGACGGTTCTCAACCGCGTCGACCTCGAACCTTCGACGGCCGCCTTCCTCCTTGCCGACATGCAGCAGGTCGTCAACAACCAGCAGCGTGGCACGGCGAGGACGGCCTTCAGGGACTTCGGTGAGGGCGTTGAACTCATTGGAGGCAAGACAGGCACCGGTGAGATCATCAAGGCACCCAGAGCCGAGCACTACAGGCAGGTTGACAGCGCGTTCTTCATCGGTGTCGTTCCGATCAACGATCCACAGTACGTGATGTCTGTCGTCGTCGAGCGAGGAGGCAGCGGTGGCCGGGTCGCAGCTCCCGTGGCCAGACAGGTCTTCCAGTTCCTCCTCAACGGGCCCGAAGGCGTCACACCGATCGCTCCAGGGCTGGACGCGGACTGATGGCGTTCGCCACACGGTCTGCCGAGCGCGCCAGGTTCCTCGACCCCCATGCCCCGGCACGACCTGACTTCGTCCTGATCATCACCTTCGTCGTCATCTCGATGTTCGGCCTTCTTATGATCTACTCGGCAACGGCCCCTGGCCTGGCCGCCAGGGGATTGGATCCGACAGGTGAACTCAAGGCACAGGCCTTCTTCGTGCTTGTCGGGTTCATCGTGTTCGGTGTTGTCTCGACGATCGACCTCACGGAGGTCCGACGGTTCGTCGGACCGCTGTACATCCTTTCGATCCTCTTGCTTGTGATCGTGCTGACGAGATTCGGAGACAGCGAGGGTGGCGCGCAGCGGTGGATCGATCTGGGTCCCGTCCAGTTCCAACCGGCTGAGATCGCCAAGATCGCGGTCATCTTGATGCTCGCGTCGCTCCTCGCGAATTCGAGCGTGCCACTTACATGGGAGACGGTGGCAAAGAGTGTGGCGCTCGTCGCTGTTCCGTCTGCTCTCATCTTCCTGCAACCTGATCTCGGCACGATGCTCGTGTTTGCGTTCGTGCTGCTCGCCATCCTGTTCGTTGCCGGCGTCACGATGAGGCAACTCGGGTTCCTCGGTGTGGCGACGATCATCGGAACGGTGGGTGTGTTCAAGCTCGACTTGATCAAGGAGTATCAGATCAACCGTCTCACGGCGTTCATCAATCCTGGTGCTCATGAACTGACCCTCTCGTACAACCAGGTGCAGTCCGAGATCGCCATTGGATCGGGGGGACTCTTCGGAAAGGGACTGTTCGAAGGGTCACAGACGAATCTCCAGTTCGTGCCCGTCCAATCCAGCGACTTCATCGTCACCGCAGTCGGTGAACAGTTCGGCTTCATCGGCAGTGGCATCGTTATCTCCCTCTTCGTGTTTCGCCACGTCAGGCTCCGCTCCATCGCCGTGGACCACCCCCGAGTGGGCAAGAGATTCATCGTCT
>CAYUJA010000093.1:0-7065 GCA_964444875.1 uncultured Acidimicrobiaceae bacterium
ACTCGCCGGCTTCCGCTGGAGGAACACTCGGTAGGTGACCTGAACCCAGGGTTCGCAGCGTCCTATATGGCGCCGCGAACCCTGGGTTCGCGGCGTCCTATATGGCGCTGCTGGCCCGCGGAATGGGTGGTGCTCTGTACCCAGGGTTCGCGGCGTCCTATATGGCGCTGCGAGCCCGCGGAATGGTTAGCGGTACCATCACACCCATGTTGAAACGGCCCGCTTCCTCGACGATCCCCGACGGTCCGGGGGTGTACATATTCCGGGATGGCGACGGGCGTGCGATCTACGTCGGGAAGGCGAAGTCGCTCAGGAAGCGCACCGCAAACTACTTCGCTTCGGACCTGATGCCGCGCACCCGTGCGATGGTCGACCTCGCAGCAGACCTCGAATGGATCGTCACCGATTCCGAGGTGGCGGCCCTCATGCTCGAGTTCTCGCTCATCCACGAGTACCAGCCTCAGTTCAACGTACGTCTCAAGGACGACAAGAGCTTCCCGTACCTCGCGATCACATCATCTGACACCTGGCCACGAGCCAGGGTGATGCGGGGGAACAAGCGCAAGGGAGTCGACTACTACGGCCCGTACGCCCGAGCGTACGCCATCCGCCAGACGCTGGACAACCTGCTGCGTACCTTCCCGATCCGCACCTGCACCGATGCGAAGTTCCGCAGACACGAAACGACGGGCAAGCCGTGTCTGCTCTTCCACATCGAGAAATGCGCCGGCCCATGCGTCGGCGAGGTGACCCACGAGCGGTATCAACAGTACGTCGAGGGACTCGCCGCCTTCGTGAGCGGAGAGAGCGCGGACCTGATAGCGGACATCGAAACCGAGATGCACCGGGCCGCAGCACTTCAAGAATTCGAGCAGGCTGCACGGTTGCGCGACAGGGTCGCGGCGATGCGGATCGCGCTCGAGCGTCAGGAACTGGTCACAGAGACCAGGGAGGACTTCGATGTCCTCGCGGTTGACGACGATGACCTCGAGTTCGTCCTCGTCGTGTTCAACGTTCGCAAGGGCCGCGTCACCGGCCGAAGGACGATGGTCGTGGACCGGGTCGAGGACATCGATCGGTCGGCGTTCATCGGGCGGATGATCGGGGAACTGTACGGGGCCGATGTGCCCCCGAAACAGGTGCTGGTACCCGTCCTGCCACCCGACGTCGGCCTGTGGACCCGGTGGCTGGAGATCGAGCGTGGCTCGAAGGTGTCACTTCGTGTGCCCCAGAGGGGGGCGAAACGCTCGATCATGGAGACCGCCGAAGCGAACGCTCGCGAGGAGTTCGCCAGGCACAGGCTCAAGCGCCACTCGGACCACAACGCACGGGCCCGCGCCCTGCGCAGTCTGCAAGAGACGCTCGACCTGCCGGCGTCCCCGTTACGGATCGAGTGTTACGACATCTCGACGATCCAGGGCAGGTTCACCGTTGCGTCGATGGTCGTGTTCGAGGACGGCCTCCCGAAGAAGTCCCACTATCGGCGATTCAAGATCAAGACGATCGATGGGCAGGACGACTTCGCCTCGATGGAGGAGGTCATTCGGCGCAGGTTCACCGCGTATCTGGCCCAGCAGAAGCTCCCTGCGGAAGAGCGCGGTGGTTTCTCGTATCCGCCGGGTCTCGTGGTCATCGATGGAGGCAAGGGCCAACTCGGGCGAGCCGCGATGGTGCTCGAGGAACTCGATCTCGATATCCCCGTCGTTGGCCTCGCAAAGAAACTCGAGGAGGTCTTCGTACCGCAGAGGTCGGACCCGATCATCATCCCGAGAGGGGAGGAGTCGCTCTACCTGCTCCAGCGTGTTCGCGACGAGGCGCACCGGTTCGCGATCACCTACCACCGCACGCTCCGAGACCGGTCGATGGTCGGATCCGTGCTCGACGATGTAGAGGGTGTCGGCCCCGCCCGCAAGAAGGCGCTCCTGGCACGGTTCGGATCGGTCAAGAAGATGAGGCAAGCCGGGATCGACGACCTTGCAGACGTCGTACCCGATAAGGTTGCAGCAGCGCTCTACGAGTCCCTCCACAAGGTGTAGATGAAAATGTCGAAAACCAACGATCAAGCCCATGTCGTCATCATCACGGGCCTGTCCGGCGCAGGTCGTTCTCAAGCGGCGAACGTGTTCGAGGACATCGGGTACTTCGTCGTCGACAACCTTCCCACGGACCTGATCGCGGATCTCGTCCGTTCGGTCGGGTCGGCAGAGGGAAGCCGTTCCCGGGTAGCCGTCGTCGCCGATACGCGTGCAGGCATGAACGCAACGAATCTCGAGGCTGCGCTCATGGAGCTGCACCGTGACGGGATCCGTACCACGGTGCTGTTCCTCAACGCCGACGACGCGGTGCTCGCCCGGCGCTTCGAGGAGACCAGGAGGCCGCACCCGGTCGATGCCACATCGCTCCACGAGTCGATCGATACGGAACGGGTAGCGTTCGAAGACGTGAGGGCGATGTCCGACGTGATCATCGATACCACCGAGTACAACGTCCACCAACTTCGTGACGCGCTGCGCAGTGCGTTCACACACGAAACGGAACCTGCAGCGATGCGCGTCGACGTGACGTCGTTCGGGTTCAAGCGGGGGATGCCCAGAGTCGCCGACCTCATGTTCGACGTCAGGTTCCTGCCGAACCCTCACTGGGTTCCCGAGTTGCGGCCCCAGACCGGCCTCGATGAGGCCGTTCGTGACTATGTCTTCTCGTTCCCTGAGGCGACAGGGTTCCTCGAAAGGGTCACGGAGATGCTCGAGTTCCTGATCCCCCTGTACGAGGATGAGGGAAAGTCGTACCTGACGATCGGTGTCGGTTGTACGGGTGGGCGGCACCGCAGCGTCGCGTTGACGGAGGCCGTTGCGCAGCGCCTGGCCGAGCGCAACGTCTCGACCGTTGTCCATCACAGAGATCTGGACCAATGATCCCGGCGAAGGGCTCCGAGCCCGAGACGCTGATGCAAGAGATCGATCTCGATGGTGACGGGCCCCATGTCGTGGCTATCGGCGGCGGACACGGCCTATCGAAAGTGCTCACCGCGGCGCTCAACTATGCCGGGCGTGTCGACGGCATCGTATCGGTCTCTGACGATGGGGGATCGAGTGGGAGGCTCGCACCGCACCTCGACATACCGCCTCCCGGGGACATCCGCAAATGTCTGGTGGCGCTCACCCCTGATGACTCGACCTGGCGTCAGCTCTTCGAGTACCGATTCGAAGGTGCAGACGTAGCAGGACATTCGATGGGCAACCTGATCCTCGCCGGTCTTGCCGACATAGAGGGATCCTTCGAACTGGCGCTGATGCGCGCGGAGCGGCTCCTCGGCACATCTGGTTCGGTGATACCTGCCTGTCCGAACCATCTCGTCCTGATGGCGGAGTGCGGGGATGACGTCCTCACGGGCCAGGTGAACATCGCGAAGCACCGCGGTCGCGTCGATGCGATCTATGTGAGTCCCCGCAGCGCAGCCGCGACCCCGAGGGCGATCCGGGCAATCGAAGACGCCGATCAGGTCATCCTCGGCCCCGGTAGCCTGATGACATCGACGATCGCGGCGATGCGGGTTCCCGGCATCACGGAGGCGATCAACCGGACCGACGCCCAGCTCGTGTACGTCGCGAACCTGATCACCCAGGACGGTGAAACCCTCGGGATGGACGGCATCGACCATCTCAACGGACTTCTCCGCCTGACAGGAGTCCGTCCACCCGGTACTATTCTCGCCAACAACAAAGCGATAGGCACCACACAGCCTCTCCAGGGTATTCAGTTCGATTCGGACATCGCAGCAACCTACGGGACCGACCTCGTCATGAGTGACATCGTCGACACCGAAGCGGACTGGCCGAGTCATCATCCAGGGAAGCTGGCAGTGGCATTACACGCGATAGCGCGTGAGAGGTTCAGGAGTGACCAATGAAAGTAGCGATCAACGGGTTCGGCAGGATCGGACGGAACTACTTCCGGGCCGCCAAAGGCACGAACATGGCGGGAGACCTGCGTAAGGCTGCGCTCAACATCGACTTTTCGGATGCGTCGTCGTTCGGGGCATCCTTCGAGTTCCTCACGCGCTCCATGCGCGGTATCGAGATCGTCGCGATCAACGACCTCGGTGACGTCGAGGCGAACGCCAACCTCTTGCGATACGACTCGGTGCATGGGCGCTATCCGGGATCGGTCGAGGTCGTCGACGGGGACATGGTCGTCGACGGCGACAGGTTCAAGGTCTTCTCAGAGCGTGACCCCGAGAACCTTCCATGGGGTGACCTCGGTGTCGATGTCGTCATCGAAGCGACCGGCGTGTTCCGCACACGCGAGGCCGCAGCCAAGCATCTGACAGCCGGGGCCAAGTTCGTCATCGTCACCGCCCCGATGGGGGATGCCGACGTCAACATCGTCATCGGTGTCAACGACGACGTGCTCGATACCGAGGAACACAAGGTCATCTCCAACGCGTCATGTACGACGAACTGCATCGCTCCGATGGCCAAGGTCCTCAACGACGAGTTCACGATCGACAACGGCATGTTCACGACCATCCACGCTTATACCAACGACCAGTCGGTCGCCGACGTCATCCACTCTGACCCGAGAAGGGCACGCGCGGCCGCCCAGAACATCATCCCGACGGGGACGGGCGCTGCGTCGGCCATCGGCAAGGTGCTCCCGACACTCGACGGCAAACTCCAGGCCAAGGCGCTGCGTGTACCCGTTATCGACGGGTCGATCACCGACCTCGTTGTGAACGTCGGGCGCGAGACCACCGTCGAGGAGGTCAACGCCGCGTTCAAGACGGCAGCCGAGGGCTCGCTCGACGGCATCATGGAGTACACCGAGGACCCCATTGTCTCGTCCGACGTCATCGGGAACCCGCACTCGGTGATCATCGACGCGACGCTGACGATGGTCCACGGATCGGTCGTGAAGGTGTTCGGCTGGTACGACAACGAGTGGGGCTACTCGAGCCGCCTCGTTGACCTCACTCGCCAACTTGACTGATCTGATCCTGCCGGGACTCGACTCGATCGAGTTGGGTGGACGCACGGTCGTCGTGCGCTCCGACCTCAACGTACCGATCAACGACGGTGTGATCGGTGACACGTTCAGGATCACGGCGAGCCTTCCAACGATCAACGAGGTGCGCTCGCGTGCAGACAAGGTGATCGTGGCGAGCCACCTCGGCAGGCCTCAGGGCCGCGACCCTGCGTTGTCGATGGCCCCGGTCGCCGCCCAACTCGGTGCGCTCGGAGGATTCGAGACGGTTCTCGCTCCTGGTGTCTTCGGCCCGGACGTCGAGTCCACGATCGCAGATGCACCCGAAGGATCGGTCGTCGTGCTGGAGAACACCCGGTATGAATCGGGGGAAACGAAGAACGACCCGTTGGTCGCCGACGGCCTCGCTGTGCTCGGCGAGGTGTTCGTCGACGACGCCTTCGGGACGGCGCATCGCGCACATGCCTCGAACGTAGGCATCGCACAGCGTCTGCCGTCTGTCGCAGGGAGGCTTCTCGCCAAGGAGGTTGCGGCATTCGAGCGACTGCTCGAGGGAGGGGACCGTCCCTACGTGGTCGTGATGGGAGGAGCGAAGATCTCCGACAAGCTCAAGGTGATCGAACACCTGCTCCCCAGGGTCGATCTGATGTTGATCGGGGGCGGCATGTGTTTCACCCTCCTGCAGGCTGCCGGTTACGACATCGGAGACTCGCTCCTCGAAGAGTCGATGATCGGCACTGTGGCCGATCTGCTGGCTTCCGAGTACGGGGACAAGATCGTCCTGCCCCGCGACATCGTGGTTGCCGACCGCTTCGCACCCGATGCAACGGTCGAGACCGTTGAGATCTCCGACATGCCGAAACATGGGCTCGGACTCGACATCGGCCCCGAGACGGTCGCCCAGTTCTCAGAGGCGATCGCTGGTGCACAAGCAGTGTTCTGGAACGGGCCGATGGGCGTGTTCGAATGGGAAGCCTTTCGTCCCGGCACACAAGGCGTGGCCCAGGCCATGGCCATGAGCGAGGGGTACACAGTGGTCGGTGGGGGAGACTCCGTCGCGGCGATCCGCCTGCTCGACAAACAAGATGAGGTCTCGCACGTCTCGAGTGGCGGAGGCGCCGGCCTCGAGATGCTCGAAGGCGCCTCACTACCGGGGATAGCCGTACTGCAAAGGGAGAGAAACGATGCGTAAGAAACTGATGGCAGGCAACTGGAAGATGAACGCCAACCATCTCGAAGCTATCCAGATGGTGCAGAAGTTGAGCTACCGCCTCGAGATCGAAGACTACGAACGCATCGACGTGCTCGTGTGCCCGCCGTTCACGGCGTTGCGCTCTGCTCAGACCGTGATCGAGATGGACCATCTCCCGATCCATCTGGGTGCACAGAACGTCGACTGGCACGACAAGGGCGCGTTCACCGGTGAGATCGCACCGCCGATGCTGTCGAAGTTGAGCGTGTCGTATGTGATCGTCGGGCACTCCGAACGAAGGCAGATGTTCGGGGAGACGGACGAGATCGTGAACAAGAAGGCGAAGGCGGTCATCGAGGCAGGCATGACCCCAATCGTGTGTGTCGGTGAGACAGAGGAACAGCGTGACGCCGGGATGGCTGAAGAGATCGTCGGAAGCCAGGTCACGGCGAGCCTTGCCGGGTTGGACCCCGAGGTTGTCGCATCGATGGTCGTCGCGTACGAGCCGATCTGGGCGATCGGCACAGGCAGGACGGCCAGCGCAGACGACGCCGGGGCGATGTGCTCATTCGTTCGCTCGACGGTCGCATCGTTCGCCGGTGGGGCATCAGACGACCTGAGGGTCCTCTACGGTGGCTCGGTCAACCCCGGCAACGTTTCAGGCCTCATGGCCAAAAGGGACATCGACGGAGGCCTGGTCGGGGGCGCATCCCTCGACCCCGATTCCTTTGCGTCCGTCATCAGGTATTGGATCTGATCAGCAGGGGCGTCCCCCTTTCAAGGGGGACGGGCGAGCTTGCGAGCCAGGGGGATACCGCGCAGCCGGGAGAGCTTTCGGCGCGTGGTGGATCCCCCTGCATCGGGACTTCGTCCCTCTGCTGTCCCCCTTG
>CAYUJA010000094.1:0-6984 GCA_964444875.1 uncultured Acidimicrobiaceae bacterium
AGTACATGGGGCATTCCCGACGGGTACGAGGCGGTGATCGGTGGAGAGATCGACGTGTCGGAATTCACGGATTTGATCGTTGCCTCACAGATCGCTATCGACGGGTCGTCACCGGTGACCGGAAGCTTCGTGACGATGATGCTAGACGCGCCGGGTGTGCATAGGGACGAGGGCATCCTCACCCTCCGTGAGACCGGGTCGGGAACGCTTGTCGGCGTGGGGTTGCATCGCGATCCCGACCCACACGTCGAGTCCGTCACAAGCGGCTGGGTCCATCCGATACACCTGGGGCGGGGCTTGGGTTCAACGATCGTGCGATGGGGCCTCGGTCGCGCACAGTCACACCTGGCACTCGCGCCAGACGGGGCCAGAGTGACGAACCGATGCCAGGCGAGTGACAGCGACACGGTCGCGGCATCCCTGTTCTCCGAGTTCGGATACACCCCGGACAGGCACGACATCGAGATGAAGCTGATCCTCGAAGGTCCCATCGCCGTTTCGGAACTGCCTGACGGTGTGGCGCTTCGAACCGTGAGCAAAGACCACGACATCGAGATCGTGGCGCGAACCACCACCGAAGCGTTCAAGGACCACTACGGCTGGGTCGAGCGCCCCTGGAGCGAGACGATCGAGCGATGGGCGAACTACAGGGCGATGGCCGAGTGGGATGATGACCTCGTCTTCATCGCAGAGACCGTAGACGGCCCCGTGGGCACACTTGTCGGACTCCGCTCGTATGGGTCCCACGGCGATGTGGGCTACATCGGATCCCTCGGTGTGCTCCGCGCCTGGCGAGGCAAGGGACTGGCGAGGACGTTGCTGACAACGGCGTTCGCCGAGTACCAGCACAGGGGCATGCAAGCGGTCGCCCTCGACGTCGACGCCGACAACCTGACAGGGGCGACCAGGTTGTACGAGAGCGTTGGCATGAAACCCGTGCGTTCAGAGACCTCCTATCTCATCGAACTCCGCGACGGCACCGATCTGGTGAAGAGATAGGCGTTGTCCGTTCTCCGTTTTCCGATCCAGACGACGGACAACAGAAAACGGAAAGCGCCTGTTCACTGTCGGAATTCCGACAATTGACCGGAGGGCATCGGACGGCGGTCGTTGTTTGGGCAACAGACAAAACGTCCCCCAACGCCGAGGTCGAACGTGAGAAACCGCACGAAGCTGACAATATTGATAGGAGCAGTAGCACTCGTGGCGACAGCATGCGCATCCGCAGGCGACAGCGGCGATGCTGACGCCAGTGCCGCCGCGCAAGAAGCGACCACGGTCGCACCGTCGCCAGATACGGCGACGGAGACCGCTGCGGAGTCGTCGGGTGCCACCGGACTGCCCGTAGGTGGTGCATCCGCACTCGACAACCGTTTCGATGACTCGTTCCCCGATCCGTTGGTCGATCCGGGAGACATCCTGTCGGGAGGACCTCCCCCGGACGGCATCCCTCCGGTAGACGACCCCCAGTTCGTATCGGTGAACGAAGCCGATGAGTGGATCAACGACCCTGAACCGGTCCTCGTCGTCGACGTCGACGGCGACGTGCGGGTCTATCCGATCCAGATCATGATGTGGCACGAGATCGTCAACGACACGGTCGGCGGAATCCCGCTCGCCATCACCTACTGCCCGTTGTGCAACTCCGCCATCAGTTTCGTGCGGGAGGTGCGAGGCGTCGAGACGACGTTCGGAACCTCGGGAAGCCTCTACTTCGCGAACCTCGTGATGTACGACAGGGCGACTGAGTCGTTGTGGAACCAACTCGACGGCCGCGCCGTCGTGGGCGTCCTGACGGGCGACGTACTCGAGCAGTACCCATCATCTACCGTCTCGTGGGCAGACGTCAAGGCGTCGAAACCAGATGCCAAGGTGCTCGACAAGAACCGCACCGGAGCTAACAGGCGATACGGCACCAACCCGTACACCGGCCTCGATGACCCGAACGGCCAACCGTTCCTCTTCAACGGCAAGCTCGATGTCAGGGCCAAGGCGATGCAGAACATCGTTGCGATGGAGACTGACAACGACGCCGTTGCCTGGTCCCTCGATGCGATAAGCAACGACTCAGGGTCGTCCGCGACGGCAGGTGAGTTCGACGGCGAACCGATCATCATCTTCTGGAAGTCGGGAGAGGCGTCGGCGCTCGACTCGAGCAACATCGCAGGTGGCAGGGACGTGGGTACCGTCGGCGTGTTCTCGTCGGTGGTCGATGGCCAGGAACTGACGTTCACAGCCGACGGTGGTTCGTACATCGACGATCAGACGTCATCGACGTGGGACGTCTTTGGAGAGGCCATCAGCGGCCCTCTCACAGGCACCACCCTCGACCCCATCACCTTCGTCCGCACGTTCTGGTTCTCATGGGCAGCGTTCCGTCCCGACACAGACTTGATCGAAGCATCATGACGAAACTGCGGCTCTCGCTGGTGATCCTTCCCGCTTGCGGGATGCAGCCTCGAGACGCCGCGCTCCGACCAGGGAGGGCATGATGGATTTCGGCCCGATCATGCTCGCACTCGCCGCCGGGGGACTCTCGACGGTCAACCCGTGTGGTTTCGCGATGCTGCCTGCCTATCTGTCGTTCTACGTTGGAGCCGACGAGGACCAGTTGCCGTCTGCCGGAAGCCGGACTGCCCAGGGATTGATGACGGGACTGATGGTCACAGCGGGGTTCCTCCTCGTGTTCGGCATCGTCGGCCTGCCGATCACCTACGGTGCCACACAGATCGTCCGGGCGATCCCATGGGCAGGCATAATCCTGGGCATCGTTCTGCTGGTTGTCGGTGTCCTCACACTCCTCGGCCGCAAGATCTCGATGACCATCACCAACCCTGTCCGCCCTGACCAGACACGCCAGCCCAAGACCATGTTCCTGTTCGGCATCGGCTACGGCATCGCCTCACTCGGGTGCACACTGCCCGTGTTCCTTGCGGTGATCGGTGCATCGCTTGCGACCAGGGGCCCTGGTTCAGCGTTGACGGTGCTCGCTGCTTACGGCGCAGGCATGGCGATCATGTTGATCCTCTTCTCGACCGGCGCAGCCCTCGTACGAGAGGGCCTCGTGCGGACCGTCCGCAAGATGATGCCGTACATGCACCGCATCACAGGCACGATGTTGACCATCGCGGGGATCTATCTCACGTACTACTGGGGACGCGTCAAGTTCGGTTCGGCCGCAACGCTGGGCAACGACCCCATCGTGGGGTTCGTCGGCACGTTCACCGCCACGATCGAGCGGGTCGCAGGGACCTACGGCCAGCCGATCATCCTTTCGGCCGGCGTCGTCCTGTTGGGGATCCTCGCAGCGATGCTGTTGAAGTGGCTCAACCGGGCCACCCTGCCGGACGAACTCACCAGCGAACCGGGACCATCGGCCGTGCACTCCCGATCCGGTGGATCCGATTCAGACGAAGATTTTGACAGATAACAAGGAGAACCGACGTGGCATCTACACAGAACAAGAAGAAGGGCAGCGAGCACCGGGAAGAACGCGTCGCTGAGGCCAAGCGGCGAAGCCGTAACAAGCGCTTCATCTGGGCGGGTGTTGGCGTCGCTGTCGTCGCGTTGATCGTTGGTTTCATGGTCCTTGCACCCCAACCCGAGGATGCAGCGGTCGCGGGCCCCCAGGCGTCCGCTGGTGAACCCGCCCCATCCGTTGAGATGGTCGACTTCGACGGCGTGGACATGACACTCGCCGAGTACGCGGGTACGCCTGTGGTTCTGAACTTCTGGGCGACGTGGTGCCCGTTCTGCATCGCTGAGATGCCGGACTTCCAGACGGTGAGCCAGGACACGCTCGGTGACGTTGCGTTCCTCGGCGTCAACATCCAGGACGACCCGACCGCTGCCGCCGCCATGGCGACTGAGACCGGTGTGACCTACCGCTTGACGAGGGATCCCCAGGGCGTCGTGTACGCAGCATTCGGAGGCATCGGAATGCCCACGACGGTATTCGTCGATGCCGACGGCATGATCCGCGAGGTCGTTACGGGTCAGATGTCAGAGGAGCAGTTGCGGTCGAAGATCTCGGAGTACTTCGCAGTCGGTGCCTAAGCCTCAATCGAGCGCTTCGCAAACCGGTAAGGTCGCCCAGGGACCGGGGAGACTACAGGCAGTAGTACGTCGAGGACTCGCGGACAGCAAGACCCCCTTTGGCCCTCGTTCCTCGGCCCATCTCCCCCGCAAAGCCGGGGGAGAGAACAGAGCCCTCTCTGTCTCGTTCCTCGACATCTCCCCCGCAAAGCCGGGGGAGAGATTCCTCTTGTTTCCTCCCTCAACTTGTTGGGGGAGGTGCCGAGCTTGCGAGGCGGAGGGGGCGAAAACACAAGAGCCGATCCCTGTAGGTGTCTCGCCACACCTCGCTCACATCGTAAGAGCTTTCAGTCGAGCGAGTCTCGTTCGTGGACATAGACGGTGGCGATCACGACGGCGATGACCCCAAGGGCGAGTGCCGCCGCATAGACAGCCCAGTTCGGGTGCTCCGCCAGGTCGCGGCCCGGCGCCTGGAGGACCACCGACTGTGCGTCGAGATAGGTCTCCCCCTGACGGTCCGGGTCGTGGTACTTCCAGATGCCTGTGACGACCACGATCGGCCCAACGAGCCGATAGCGACCAGGTGGGTCGAGGCCGCGCCCGATCTCGGCCGGCATCCGTATGCCGATGCCGATGTTCGGCCCACGCAGGGGCCCACCCTCGACCACAGGCCGCAGTGCATACGAGTCGCTGTTGAGTTGGGTCCACATCGTCCCGTCTCTGCGGAACCCGTAGTCGCCGATCAACTCGCCAACGACGGTCACCTCCTGGCCGGAGTACGCCGCACCGTCCTCGAGCAGTTCCACGACAGGCACGGTCATCGCGAGGGCTGGAACCGATAGGGCGGCCAGTGCTCCGACGACCACCATCAGCACGAGTGCGATCCGTCTGCCCATCATCGGCCCCGCACCATCGAGTACACGAACCCGATGAGAACGAACACAGCCACGAACTCGAGACGGCCGAGGTACATCTGGATGATGTAGGTGAGCTTGAGCAATGCCGGCATGGCGGGATTCGTCACACCGACAGACAGTCCGACGTTCGCCCCGGCACTCACAGATTCGAAGAGTGCCTGGCCCAGCGGCACCCCGTACCCGATGGCCACGCCCGTTCCCAACAGGAAGAGCGCGACGAACAGCAGCGAAACCACCATGGCCGACCGCGCAACCTCTGGCGTGAGCCTGCGCCTGCCGAACTGGTGGTACCCGGTGTCCACGAGCGCACCCTCGGGCAGGAGATCCTTCTTCACTTCGTCGGCAATGGCACGCACCGTCAGACCGACCCGCAGAGCCTTGACACCCCCTGCCGTGGAAGACGCCATGCCGCCCATGGCCATGGCGATCGCCATCCCGCCGAACGCGAGTCCGGACCACCCGACGAGTTCAGATGACGGCACCGTCGCGAATCCCGTACCGGTATGGGCGCTGAGTATCTGGAAGAACCCCTGGCGCGACAGGCCGGCAACAGACGAGTACACACCGAGTGCTGCGAGGCCGACCATGGTGAACGTCATCGTCGCCAGGAAGGTCGAAAGGATCGACCGGGTCTCGAGGTTCCTCAGCAAGGCCAGTCGCCCGTTGTCGGTTCGCCTTCTGGTGGTCGTACCACGAGATGCGGCTTCGACGTCGTCAGAGCCTGTGAATACGGAGATGGCACGCCTCCAGGCATGGCTGAACCGCGGGCCCCACGCTTTGCGCACACCGCTCCAGAGACGAAAATGGAACCCGAACGACAGCGCCCCCGCAACCATGAGAACGGCGGTCACGCCCTCGAAAATCGCTGAGTGGTAGTACCCGATGCTCGTGGATTGCGGTGCGAAACCTCCTGTATCGAAGGCGGCGAAGAAGATCATCAAGGCGTGAAACAGTGAACGCTGCCAGGAGAACCCGAGGATGAACGAGGCGACTGCGCCGAGTGCGGCTACTCCCACCACCAGGTGGAGCACGGACACAGCCCAGATGGCTCGTGCGGTCGATTTGACCGATGGAAGGAGCCGATCATCACGCCCCTCTCCCCTGAACAGCGTCATCATGCCCCTGCCCCCGAACAGCAGCAGGGCCGCAATGATGATGCCCTGGCCGCCGAGGAAGTGCAGCAGATGTCTCCAGAAGTTCAGGGACGATGCGAGATGATCGAGATCCTGTATCAGAGAAAGGCCCGTCGTCGACAGACCCGACATGGCATCGAAATACGCATCGAGTGCTGATGCGTAGTGGCCGGACAGGATGAACGGGATCGAACCGATCAGCGGCACGACCAACCACGTGATCGCAACCACCACCATGCCGTGGCTCCAGTCGAGATGGCGCTGGTCGGCTGTGATGTTCTCCCGCGGCGGAAGGGAGATTCTCATGAGCGTCACCCCGATCACGGCGAACGTCGCCCCCATCAACAAGAACGACCCGAGCGGGTTCCACTCTTTGCCTGCCAGGGCCCACGCGGTCGGGATCATCGATGCCGCCGCGACGACGAGGAAGATCCTCCCCAGTGCCGTCCCGATGGTTCTCAGATCATCAGCAGCAGGCCGGACCAGCATGTCAGACGATCCACAATGCCAGAGCAGCCACACCGAGGCTGATGAGCGCAAGCGCGAGGACGATCAGCGCTTCAACTGCGAACAGCGCTCCCGCGGCGAGAAGGTTCGGCGACCAGTCCGGCATCGTCCTTGGAACCCAGTCGGGGACAACCTGTCGAATCCATGACGGGATCAACCGCCGGACATTGTGCGGGATCTGACGGGGTTCACCGTCCGTCACTTCCTGGCCCCTTTTGCACAGAACACCACGGGCAACTCATCTGCCGTGTCGATGAGGCTCGAGGCGACAACGCGGTCCCCCGGCTTGATGATGGTGTCTCCCCGAGGGATGACGATCTCTGGACCTCGCTCGATCGCAACGATCACCGAATCCTTGGGGATCGCGATCTCGCGCAGCGGCCTGGTTTCAA
>CAYUJA010000095.1:0-6936 GCA_964444875.1 uncultured Acidimicrobiaceae bacterium
TATCCCGTACGACGTCCTCGCAGCGATCTCGTCGAGGGTCATCAACGAGGTCCCCGACATCAACCGTGTCGCGTACGACATCTCCTCGAAACCTCCCGCCACCATCGAGTGGGAATAGCTCGGCGCTGGCGCGCCTCGCTGTATGCCTCGGCCCTAGGGGGCCTCGGCTGTAGGCTCGGCCTGGCGGCCTCGCTGTAGACCGGCCCTGGCGGGCCGGTTGTAGGCTCGCGGGGCTCGCTCCCTTCTAGCCATCCCCCTTTCAAGGGGGACAAACGAGGAGCCCTGCGACGAGTTAGGGGGATCCGCGTTGCCGGGAGGTCTCCAGCCACTCCGGGCTCGCCGGCTCCCGGTACACTCGCGGGCGATGCCTGATTCTCCCCTGTTCGATGACCTGAATCCGACGCAGCGCGAGGCTGTTGCTGTGACGGAAGGTCCCCTTCTCGTGGTTGCGGGCGCCGGGTCGGGTAAGACCCGTGTGCTGACCTACCGCATTGCGCATCTCGTGCGTGATCTCGGCGTCTCACCCTTCGAGATACTGGCGATCACCTTCACCAACAAGGCAGCGGGGGAGATGAAGGAGCGGGTGGCCTCGCTCATCGGGTACTACGGGTACGACATGTGGGTATCGACGTTCCACTCGGCGTGCGTGCGCATCCTGCGCCGGGAGATCCACCACCTCGGGTACCGCTCATCCTTTTCGATCTACGACGATTCCGATTCCACCCGCCTCATCACGATGGTCATCAAAGATCTCGACATGGACACGAAGCGTTTCGCTCCGAGGCAGGTCAAGGCAACGATCTCGAAGGCGAAGAACGAACTGATCGACTACGAGACGTTCGCAAGCCAGGACACCGGTTACTACCACGAGCGTGTCTCCGACGTGTACAGGTTGTACCAGCAGCGTCTGGTCGAAGCGTCCGCCGTCGACTTCGACGACATCCTGACGCTCACCGTGGAACTCCTTCAGGCGTTTCCCGAGGTTCTCGAACGGTGGCAGAACCGTTTCCAGTACATCCTCGTCGACGAGTACCAGGACACGAACAGGGCCCAGTACATGTTCGTCAAGATGCTCGGCGAACAGCACAAGAACGTCTGTGTCGTTGGAGATTCTGATCAGTCGATCTATGCGTTCCGTGGTGCCGACCTGCGCAACATCATGTCCTTCGAGAAGGACTATCCCGAGGCCAGGGTCGTCGTGCTCGAGCAGAACTACCGCTCCACCCAGACGATCCTCGACGCCGCCAACGCCGTCATCGCGCACAACGCCGGGCGTGAGCCGAAGCGTCTCTGGACGGATGCAGGGTCTGGATTCAAGATCGTTGCGTTCGAAGGAGAAGACGAACGCGAAGAAGCGGCCTACGTTGCTGAGGAGATCGCCAGGCTTCAGGACGAGGGTCTCATGCTGAACCAGATGGCAGTTTTCTATCGCACGAACGCCCAATCACGCGTGATCGAAGAACTGTTCGTGAGATTCGGCGTCACCTACCAGGTCGTTGGCGGGTTGAAGTACTACGACCGCAAGGAGGTCAAGGACGCCCTGGCGTACCTGCGTGCCGTTGTCAATCCCGACGACCAGGTGGCGATCAAGCGGATCATCAATGTTCCGAGACGCTCCATAGGAAACACCTCCATCGCGCACATCGATCGGTTCGCCGAGGCGAATGGGATCGGATTCCTCGATGCGCTGAAACGCGCTGATGAGATCGCGGCCCTCATGCCCCGGGCGCAGAAGGCCGTGCTCGAGTTCGCAGCGTTGATCGACCGCCTCGCGCACACTGCAGCCGATGGCCCCGAGGCCGGGCTCGAGGCGGTTCTGAACGACACCGGATATCTCAACATGATCCGCTCGGAGAAGTCGATCGAGGCGATGGGGCGCGAGGAGAACCTCAGGGAACTTCTCGGTGCGGCAGCAGAGTTCGAAGAAACGGGGCCTGCGTCGATGGGGCCGGACGACTGGAACGCGCTCGACGGTATCGGGAAGATCCAGATGTTCCTCGAGTCGATCGCACTGGTGACGGCTACCGACTCGGTTGAGGACACCGACAAGGTGACGTTGATGACGCTTCACAACGCAAAGGGCCTCGAGTACCCCGCTGTGTTCCTCACAGGTCTCGAGGACGGCGTGTTCCCTCACATGCGCTCTCTGGGTAGCCCGAAGGAACTCGAGGAGGAGCGCAGGCTCTGTTACGTCGGGATCACCAGGGCCATGGAGAGGCTGTACCTCACGAGGGCGTGGAGCAGGAGCATGTGGGGGCGCAACGACTCGTTTGGCCCGAGCAGGTTCCTTCGAGAGATCCCCGAGCATCTCGTGGAGAAAGCCGAACGTGTCCGGCGTTCGGCAACGCTCGAGGCGCGCACCCCGACGAGCACCGTGTCAGATGCGGACATCTCGGTGGGGGACAGTGTCACGCACACCCATTGGGGTCCCGGTGTCGTGCGTGAGATCGTCGGCAGTGGCGACCGTGCTGAGGCTGTTGTCGTGTTCCAGGGTCACGGTGCGAAACGCCTCCTCCTCGCATGGGCTCCCCTGGAGAGGGTCGGCTGACGCGGTCTCTTGACGACCGTTATACAGCCTGTGATACTGATCGTATGTCAATCGTTGCTATTCGACTACCAGACGACACCATTGAAAAGATCGACGAACTCGTGCATCCTGGTGGCTATGCGACTCGAACCGAGGCCATCCGCCGGGCGATCGACGTGTTGCTCGATGCACACGAGCGATCCGCCATTGACCGAGAGATCGTCGATGCGTACACGCGGTTGCCTCAGACCGATGAGGAGGTTGCTATCGCCACCGCAGCCGTGCGGGCGCTCATCGAAGAGGAACCCTGGTGACTGAACCACGGCGCGGTGACATCTGGTGGGTCGAACTGCCGGACAAACGTCGTCCCGTGCTGGTTCTTACACGGGACGCGGCGATCCCGGTCCTTCGCACGATCCTTGTCGCACCGGTCACACGCTCAGTGAGGGGTATTCGGACAGAAGTTGCGTTGGATGAGGGCGATGGCATGACGGTCCCGTGTGTTGCGACACTCGACAACATGACGATCGTTCCGAGATCGTTCCTGACGGAGCGCGTAACCCAACTGTCTGCGGCGCGGATGTCTGAGGTGTGCCGTGCCCTGTCGATTGCCGTGGATTGTTGAAGTATCGGATGGATGTCAGCCCGAAGGAGGCTCGCTTTCGGGCCGTTTCGTTTTCGGGCTCAGAGAACGCAGGGATGTTCTCATCCAGATTCGAACTGTGATGTGTCTAGTTCCTTCAACCGCTGGTCCGGGGTGAAGGACTGTGCCGCGGTGACGATGGCGACCACCGTTGCAGACACGGCAACGGTTCCCAGCACCAGGTACATCACGACCAGTTGGATGATGACGGCGTCGATCGGGTCTACGCCGGCGATCAGGAGTCCTGCCATGGCCCCAGGCAGGGCAACGAGTCCGACGATCTTCGTCCGTTCGATCTGAGGCAGGAGGGCGACCCTCGCCGATTCTGTCACGACGAACCGCGCTGCCTGTTTGGCTGCGAATCCAAGGCTCAACAGGCCCTCGACCTGCATGCGGTCCTCGGTCATCTTGCGTGTCACGAGGTCTGCTGAGACCACCGTTGCCGGAAGCGCATTGCCGATGGTGATGCCGGCGATGACGATCAACTGGATCGGCTCGGTGGGAAGCACTCCGAACCCGAACACGATGAGAAGTGACAGGAGCGTTGAACCGCCGATAGACAGCACCGCTGCAGGCAGGACCCGCGGGGACTTCGCACGCCGTGTCGTCACGAACGCCGCGATGCCGACCATCGCGATGATCCACGCGGGTGCAAGCCACCAGTCCAGGCTCGATGACAGGACAAAGGCGAGCAAGACACCGACGACCATGAGTTGGACCCCGGCGCGCACGGATGCCCAGATGATGGACCTCTCAAATCCGAGGCGCAGGTACGCCGATACACCTACGGCGAGCGCCACCAGGACCAGGGACGCTGCAAGGACGAAGATCGGATTGAGATCGGTCACGATGAGAAGGTTAGAAGCCGTACCGCGCGGCTGAAGTCCGAGCACGCATCTTCACGGACAACGCCTCCGACTGTGAACTGTGAACTGTGAACTGTGAACTGTGAACTTCCCGTGTCGGACGTGTCTGCGGAGCCCTTGGTATCTGGTATCTGGCTTCCGTTACCATATCCCATGATGCCGATTCGGATTCTCATCGCAAAACCCGGGCTTGACGGCCACGACCGCGGCGCCAAGGTCGTCGCCAGAGCGCTGCGCGATGCCGGATGTGAGGTCATCTACACGGGCCTGCACCAGACACCCGCACAGATCGCGGAGATCGCTGTGCAAGAGGATGTCGACGGTCTCGGCCTCTCGGCCCTCTCCGGCGCCCATCTCACCCTGTTCCCGAGTGTTGTGGAGGAACTCAAAGCGCGCGATGCCGGCGACATCGTCGTGTTCGGTGGGGGCATCATCCCCGAGAGCGACATCCCGACCCTCGAAGAAGCGGGTATCTCTCCGATATTCGGGCCTGGGACGTCTCTCGACGACATCCAGGCATGGGTCACCCAACAGTTCGCCGACTGATCGATACGACAGGCTCCTGAGGAGGGCACGTGAAAATCCACGAATACCAGGCAAAGGCCTTGATGGCAGAGCGGGGCATTCCCGTCCCCGCCGGCACTGTCGCGACGACGGTCGATGAGGCAGTCGCCGCAGTCCGACCTCTGATCGAGTCTTCGGGAAATCCGGTGGTCGTCGTCAAATCCCAAATCCACGCCGGTGGACGCGGCAAGGGCCGTTTCATCGAGCACCCAGACGTCGGCGGTGTCAACGTCGTACTCGACGGTATCGACGGCGGGATCTCCGCGGCCGAGGCCAAGGTACGCGAATACGCATCCCAGATGCTCGGGTCGACCCTCGTGACGATCCAGACCGGTCCCGAAGGCAAGGTCGTCAGCCGGCTCTACATCGAGCAGGGCATCGACATCGCGACCGAGTTGTACCTGTCCGTTCTGCTCGACCGCTCAACGAGTCACAACATCGTCATGGCATCCACCGAGGGTGGCACTGAGATCGAGGTTGTCGCCGAGGAGACGCCTGAGAAGATCCTCAAGGTCGAGATCGACCCGGCGTTCGGCTTGCTCGACTTCCAGGCGCGCAACATCGCATACGGCCTCGGGTTCGAGGGCGATGCCTTCCGTAACGGGGCAAAGTTCCTGAAGGCGATCACGAAGGTCGCGGTCGACCTCGACACAGACCTACTCGAGATCAACCCGCTCGTCGTCACCACTGATGGCCAGGTGATGGCGCTCGACGGGAAGATGTCGTTCGAGGCGAATGCTCTGTATCGCCACCCCGAGGTCGTCGAGTTGCGCGATGAGACGGAGGAGGACCCTGCCGAGGCGGAGGCCAAGGAGTATGGGCTCTCGTTCATCTCGCTCGACGGGACCATCGGGTGCATGGTCAATGGTGCAGGCCTGGCCATGGCGACGATGGACATCATCAACTACGTCGGTGGCGAACCTGCCAACTTCCTCGATGTCGGAGGGGGTGCGGAGAAGGACCAGATCGTCGCGGCCTTCAAGCTGATCACCGCCGACGAGAACGTCAAGGGCATCTTCGTGAACATCTTCGGCGGCATCATGCGCTGTGACATCATCGCTGAAGGCGTGGTCGCAGCGGTCAAGGAAGTCGGACTCGAGGTCCCCCTCGTTGTGCGACTCGAAGGAACGAACGTCGAGTTGGGGAAACAGATCATCAACGAGTCTGGGCTCAACGTCGTGAGCGCAGACGACATGAAAGACGGAGCGATCAAGATCGTGGAGTTGGCCCGATGAGTGTGCTCGTAGACAGAAACACGAAGGTCCTCGTTCAGGGGATGGGAAAGACGGGTGGGTTCCACACGGACAAAGCCATCGCCTACGGTACGAACATGGTCGGTGCCGTCCACCCATCACGGGCAGGGCAGGTCGAAACGTTCACGGGTGAGACCGACCACTCAGGCGTTCAAGGCAGGCCGGACACCTACGAGGTCGACGTCCCTATCTTCCG
Organism: uncultured Acidimicrobiaceae bacterium; assembly: GCA_964444875.1. Taxonomy (GTDB): domain Bacteria; phylum Actinomycetota; class Acidimicrobiia; order Spongiisociales; family UBA5794; genus JAMBLL01. The sequence continues at coordinate 6,050 of CAYUJA010000095.1, forward strand.
GAGCGTCTCTGAGGCCGTCGCTGCGACCGGCGCGACCGCCAGCGTCGTGTACGTACCGCCGCCGTTCGCTGCGGACGCCATCATGGAAGCAGCAGATGCCGGCGTCGCATTGATCATCACCGTGACCGAGGGCATCCCCGTCGCAGACATGGTCCTCGCCAAGCGCTACCTCGAAGGCAAAGGTGTGCGCCTCGTCGGTCCGAACTGCCCCGGCGTCATCACGCCACGCGAGTGCAAGATCGGCATCATGCCTGGCTACATCCACACGCCAGGGAAGATCGGTGTCGTATCTCGTTCAGGAACGCTGACCTATGAAGCTGTGCACCAACTGACGCTCAACGGCCTCGGCCAGACAACGGCGATCGGTATCGGCGGAGACCCCGTGAACGGCACGAACTTCGTCGATTGTCTGTCGATGTTCAACGACGACCCCGACACTGAGGGTGTCATCATGATCGGCGAGATCGGCGGGACCGCCGAAGAAGAAGCAGCGGAGTGGATCAAGGCGAACATGACCAAGCCGGTCGCGGGTTTCATCGCAGGCACGTCCGCCCCTCCAGGCAAGCGCATGGGCCACGCCGGTGCGATCATCTCTGGAGGCAAGGGCACGGCCGAGGCGAAGATCGCAGCGCTCGCAGCAGCAGGCGTTGTCGTGGCACCGACCCCAACCGACATGGGCTCAGCGATGCTAGAAGCGATGGGAGGCTAAGCCGCCGCCAGGCAGCCGTCCCCCTCTTCTAGCCATCCCCCTTTCAAGGGGGATAAGCGACGAGTCCTGCGAGGAGCTAGGGGGATCACCGTCCCCCTTTCAAGGGGGACGGCAGAGGGACGTAGTCCCGATGCAGGGGGATCAACCACGCGCCGCAAGCCTTCGCGGCTGCGCGTTA
>CAYUJA010000096.1:0-6886 GCA_964444875.1 uncultured Acidimicrobiaceae bacterium
TCACCGAGGAACTCCTTCCCGCGATTCGCACGGACTGCAGAAGTGACGAGATCGAGATCATAGCCACAGGCGCATCCGTCGGCGCATACAACGCCCTGGCGGCCATCTGCCGCCATCCCGAGTCGTTCTCCCAGGCGATCTGCCTGTCGGGAACCTACGAACTCTCGAAGTTCATCGACGGCGACATGGACGAGGCGTGGTACCACGCCTCGCCGCTGCATTTCGTGCCAGATCTACCAGACGACGACAGCGGCCTCACCCGATTGCGCGAACGGTTCGTTCGCATCGCCCATGGGACGGGCCGATGGGAGAGCCCGGAGGAGTCATGGCAGGTAGCCGACTGCCTGGGTGCGAGGGGGATCCCCAACCATGTCGAAGAATGGGGCGCCGAATGGGACCACGACTGGCCGACGTGGCGCAAGATGCTGCCACAGTTCCTCGATGAGATGTTGCCAACCTGACGTGTCGAACCGGTGCTCACCCGCCATCTTTGTGAGGTAGGACCCTTAGGTGCCTGGCGGATAGGCGGACGCTCGTCTACGGGTCACCGTTCTCAGAGCCCCCTCTGTCTCGTACCTCGACATCTCCCCCGGAGGACCGAGGGAGAGAAGAACCAGGCTCTTCCCTCTCCCAGCTTGCTGGGGGAGGTGCCGAGCCTGCGAGGCGGAGGGGGCCAAAGAGGCCAGCAGTGATCTGGGTCCACCGTCGACCGCGCGCCAAACCAACCCTATCCGCTAGGCCCCGAACGCTAGGAGGCTTCGGGTTTTCTCTTTCTCGACCGGGTGAGCACGACGAGCACCGCGCCGGCAGCGAGCAGTAGCAATGCGACGATCGCCATGACATCGGAGTCGATACCGGTGTTGGGCAGGCCTTCAGTGACACCGTTATAGTTGGACGGGTCTCCGGCCGTGACGGTGCCGCCGGCAGGGTCTGTGCCGGTTACCGTGGCCAGGTTCGTGTACTGGCCCGTCGTCGCGGTCGCTGTCGCCTCGTACGTCCAGACCTCATCCGGATCGAGTACCGAGTCGGCATTGGTGTCTCCGTCGATGAACACGGGGACCTCACCCTGATCATCGACGAGCACGACGTTCGGAAGCGGCACGTCACCCGTATTGGTGACCACGTACGTCCAGGTGACCGTGCTACCAGCCAGTAAGTCGACTCCAGGGGCCGTATCGGAGTCCAACCCGTTCGTCGCCTTCTCGACATCGATGCCGGCGACGAACCCGTTGTAGTTCGACGGATCCTCGTCTGTCACAGGCACCCCGACCGGGTCGAGTCCCGTGACGGTCGCGAGGTTCGAGTACTGGCCGGAAATGGCCGTTCCGGTCGCCTCGAAGGTCCACGTTTCGCCGACGTCGAGGATGCCATCACTGTTGGTATCGCCGTCGACCAGGGTCGGTACTTCGCCCTGGTCATCGACAAGTGCGATATCCGACAACGCCGCATCGCCCGTGTTCGTCACGACGTACGTCCAGGTGACCGGTTCCCCGAGCGCGATCTGCACACCGGGAGCGACATCTGCGTCGTCGCCGTTCGTTGCTTTCTCGATATCGATGCCTGCGCCGAAACCGAGATAGTGGGACGGATCGGTCGCTTCGACCGTTCGTTCGAGTGGATCCAGACCTGTGGCCGTTCCGATGTTGGCGTACTGGCCGGCCACCGCCGTTCCGGATGCCTCATACGTCCACGTCTCATCGGGGTCGAGCAGGCCGTCACCGTTGGTGTCACCGTCGATGAACACCGGTGTGACACCCTGATCATCGGTCACGGTAACATTGTCGAGCGGGACGTTCCCAGGGTTCGTCACGACGTACGTCCACGACAGGGGGTCTCCGACCTCGACGCTCGGACCCGTCGGCGTGTCGGCGTCCTCACCGTTCGTTGCCTTCTCTATCGTGATGTCACTCACGACACCGAAGTAGTGCGACGGATCGGTGTCCGTCGCCTCATCCTGGAACAGATCGCGCCCTGTGACCGTCGCGACATTCGCGTACTGGCCGGCAACGGCGCTACCGGTGGCCTCATATGTCCACGTCTCGTCGGGGTCAAGCAGGTCGTCTCCGTTGGTGTCGCCGCCGATGAACACCGGTGCAACACCCTGATCATCGGTGAGCACGACATCCGACAGTTCGACATTGCCGGGGTTCGTCACGACGTACGTCCACGTCACCGTATCTCCCACCGGCACCATCGGGCCGGTTGGCGTGTCGACATCCTGGCCGTTCGTCGCCTTCTCGACATCGATTGCCGTCACATATCCGAAGTAGTTCGATGGGTCGTCATCGGCGAGATCGACCTCATCTGCGCCAATTCCGGTCACAGAGCCGACGTTGGAGTACTGGCCGAGGATCGCCGGCCCACCGGCGAGCGTGCATGTCCCTTGTCCACCGACATCCAGGGTGGTGAAGTCGCAGGCGATCGGCCCTTCGAGGTCGTCTTCGACCGCGATCGAACTGATCGTGTTGTTACCAGCGTTCGTCACGATGTAGGTCCATTCGATAGGGTCGCCTACAGGCACGTAGATGCCGGGGAGAGTGTCGGCATCCGAGCCGTTCGTGAACTTGTTGATGATGATGTCGCTGATCGTTCCGAAGTAGTGTGACGGGTCGACCCAGCCCACATCGGTGAAGGGTCCAGAACCGATAGCAAGAGCGACGTTGCTGTATTGGTTCTCAACGGAAGTACCCGAGGTTGCGCACGTCGCCGACTCTCCGGGGGCCAGTACTCCGTCCCATGGCGGAGCCTCGTTCGATATCGTGCAGGTGTCGGTGACGTCTCCAAGGTCGTTGTCGATGACCAGCACGCCGCTCAGGGTCGACGTCCCTGTGTTCGTGACCACATACGTCCAGTCGACGTTGCCACCGACAGGGATGAACGGCCCGGTTGGGATGTCGGCGTCCTGGGTGTTGGTCGCTTTCTCGACCGTGATCTCTTCCGTCGCGGCGAAGTAGTGGGACGGATCGGTTGCCACCAGCGGCTCTCCTCCGAGCGGGTCGGTAGCTGTAGCGGTCGCAACATTCGCATACGGCCCGGCCACCGCCGTGCCCGTTGCATTGCACGTCACCGACGCACCAGGACCGATGTCGACGTTCGGACAGGAGACGGCTACACCCTGGTCGTCAACAACGTCCCACTGCGACAGGCCAACGTTCCCGGTGTTCGTCACCACGTAGGTCCATGTGACGGTGGAGCCAACCTCGACGACCGGAACGTCCGGATCGGGGTACGCCAGGTCGGCGTCTTGCCCGTTCGTCGCCTTCTCGATGGTGAGCCCTGTTGTGACACCGAAATAGTGGCTGGGGTCGGAAGCGGAAACTGCCGCAAGTTGAGGGTCGAATCCGGTCGCTGTCGCTACGTTCTCGTATTGACCCACGATCGCGGTTCCTGTGAGATTACATGTGGCACTCTCTCCAGGTTGGAGGACGCCCACCCCGACAGGCCAGGTGCAGTTTTCAGTGATTTGCACATCACCTTCGATGGAATCATCCAACGTGATGTCGGTGAGATCCACCGTCCCCGTATTGGTGATGATGTACTGCCAGTCCACCTGGCTACCCGGGACGACGAGCGGGCCCGGAACGAGATCCGCGTCCACACCGTTCGTGGACTTCTCCACGCTGATGCCTGGCCTCGACACGAGGTAGTGAGACGGGTCAGTGGCCTCGACAGGTAGACCTGTTGAGTCCGTTGCGGTCACTGTGGCGTCGTTCCTGTACTGTTCGGGGAACGCTGCTCCGGACGCCAGCAGTCCCGACTCACCCGTAGCTGTACACGTCATCTGTTCACCCTGCACGAGTTGGGTGGATGGACAGGTGACGACGGGTCCTGGAGCATCCGCCGGGAGGGTTTCGACGTCCGTGACGGTGATGTCGTTCAACACGGTATTGCCCGTGTTCGTGACGACGTACGTCCACGAAATGGGATCACCGATGGGAACGAGCGGACCGGGCTGGTCATCCGCGTCGGCCCCGTTCGTCGCTTTCTCGATGGTTATCCCCGGTAACGCCTCAGCGATGTTCACGATCGTGCACGTGACGATCGCCTCAGTCGGGATCGTCACGGAGAACGTACCGTCACCGACCGAGTCGAGCGCTAGTGGTGCGTCGGGAGTGTCTGGTGTTCGGAACGTACATACCGTTCTCGATGGGTCGTTGGTGTAGCCGGGTTGCACCACCTCCGTCGCCGTGAACCCGGAGTCGACGGGTGCGGTGGTGTTCCATTGGAACGTCGCGAAACCTGCGCCGTCGGTGGATGCGGTCTTTGTGGATGGGCCCGTTCCCGGTGAGGGCAACACCCATTCGTACCCACCGACGGCCGTGGCGGTTCCATCGATCTGCCAGTTCACACCTGGATACGCATCGTCGAAGGAATCGGGGTCAGGGGTCTCGTCGACGAGTTTCTGGATCGTGAGCGAGGGTGCACAGAGCTGGAAAGCCGCTTCGCGGAGTGCATCTTCGAGTTCATCGAAGTTGGGCTCGACGTAGATGTCGTCCGTCTCGATGTCGAAGGGTGCCCCGGTTCCATCGAAGATGTCGGGACCAGACACCAGCTTGAGTCGGTTGAGGGAGGCGCCGCTCGACAGACCGGCACCGACCGCGATGGCGAGGATGTGAGAACCCTGGGCTTTCAGACCGTTTGCGTTCGGGATCGCATTGTCGGCAGCGGTGTTCTCGTTCGCGCCGTTGACATCGCCAAAGAAACCGGTGCCAAGCGGGAGCTTGTTCCTGTAGTCGGTTGTTGACAGCGAGTCCTTGATGATCCTGTTGGGGTCACCGTCGGTGATGAACACCGTCAGGTGGGGAACCGTCGGGTCTGGACGCACGGCGAAGTTCGGGTTCCCCATGCGCAATCCATCCTCCCAGTTGGTGTACTTGACTGGGAACCTTGTCGGGTTGTATCCGGTATCGACGTAGTTGTCGAGGTCGACCTTGGTCGCGTCCGTGATCGTGATGTAGTCACCAGGGGCGAAGGCGCCGATGGCGGGGAGGTCTGCGATCGTGGCGAACTCGGCCACGGCCATCGAAGATGATGTGTTCTTCAGCGCGCTGGTGAAGGCCTTGAAGGCATCACGAACGTTCCCCGTCGCGCCCGCGTTGGCGACGGATGTCGACTCGTCGAGCACCATGAGTATGTTCAAGCCGCACGAGCGTTCGAGATCAGGGTTCGGGAGTGGATCCGGGTTCCCGATGGGAAGTTCGGCCGCCCCTGCGGCGACACCAGGCAACACCACGGCACTCGTCGCCAGAAGAAAGGCGAGAGCCGTCATCAGCAACCTTTGAACGCGTTTCGTCATCACACCATCAACTTCTTGTCGAGACTCGAAATACACTAGTACCCATACCGACCGCCAGGCTAGTTGGTGCGTTAGGTATATCCAACCTCTTTGCCTGTCCCCTACAGTGCTCAACGCTCCCGATCGTCACTGCGCGGTGGGCCCGGCGGACGGCTGAACCCTACCACCGGTAGGTCCTGTGTGTATCGATCTCGTTACCCGATGAGCCGCTAGTCTGAGGGGTCATGGATCCCTCCCGAAAGCGCCGTCGGCTACTCGCCCTTCTTCCTGCTGCGGCCGAAGCGGTTCGCAGGGACGCCAACATGCTCTCGAGAGCGACACTCGCCGGGTGTAACTGGGGCGACGCAGAGTTGATCGGGCGCATCTACTTCGACCACGCCGGTGAGGCACGCCCGTCGGATCTTCTCGGCCTCGCCTATACGACGTCTGCGGGTGTGACGGGTAGCCTCCGGCGCCTCGAAGACGCAGGTTTCATCGAACGGAAGCGGATAGAAAGCGACGGGCGTGTGATCCTCGTGCGCATCACGGACCTGGGCCGCGAAGCGGTATACGCCGCGCTCCCCGAGTTCGATGCACTTGCCAAGGAGCGCTTTGGCGAACTATCCGACGAAGAGATAGACCTGATCTACCGGTTCTGCCAACGCCAGATCGAGGCCTGACCCGATAATCCAGACAGAGATGTCCTCAACGAAAGACACCCCGAGGGGTGGAGCCCTTGGGGTGTCTAGTGTCGGAGAGAAGACTCGAACTTCCACGGGACTAAGTCCCACTAGGCCCTCAACCTAGCGCGTCTACCAATTCCGCCACTCCGACGTGGTGGGGAGAAGCCGGGAGTATACCGGGCGACCTGGTGAACGGTCAGAACAGTTCCTTGGCCTCAGGGAAGAAACAGGCGACCCAGTGGTTGGGTGCAAGTTCCTCGAGTTGGGGTTCATCCACATCGCATATGCCTTCTTGGGCGATGGGACACCTCGTGTGGAAACGACACCCTGACGGCGGATTCGCAGGAGATGGGATATCGCCTTCAAGAAGGATTCGCTCCCTGCCAACCTCGATCGCAGGGTCGGGAATCGGCACCGCAGACAGCAGGGCGTGCGTGTAGGGATGCATGGGCTGGTGGTACAACTCATCCCTGTCGGCCATCTCGACCATACGGCCCAGATACATGACGGCGACTCTGTCTGAGATGTGCCGCACCACCGAGAGGTCGTGAGCGATGAACAGGTAGGTGAGGTCGAACTCGTCCTGGAGGTCATCGAGCAGGTTGAGCACCTGGGCCTGGATCGAGACGTCGAGAGCGGAGACGGGTTCGTCGAGCACGATGAACGAGGGGTTCAAGGCCAGCGCTCTGGCGATGCCGATCCTCTGTCGTTGGCCGCCGGAGAACTCGTGGGGGTACCGGTTGGCATGTTCCGGCTGGAGGCCGACCACCTTGAGCAGGTCCTTGACCGTGTCGATGCGCGACTTCTTGTCGCCCTCGCCGTGGACCGTGAGCGGCTCAGAGATGATCGACGCAACCGTCATCCTGGGGTTGAGGGAGGCGTACGGATCCTGGAAGACGATCTGGATATCTTGACGCACGGCCCGCAG
>CAYUJA010000097.1:0-6865 GCA_964444875.1 uncultured Acidimicrobiaceae bacterium
GGCTGGACCGTGGGGTGTTCGTCAACGAGATCATGGTCCGTGGCGGGTTCGCCCAGGCCCGCGACTTTCCCCCGGACTCACAGTACTCCCAGGAGATCTCCGAGGCACAAGCCGGGGCACAGGCCGACCAACTCGGTCTGTGGGCACCCGATGCCTGCGGCCCTGAAACCGACGCCGACCTGCGGATCATCGAGGTGTTTCCCAATGCGCCGGGTCCCGATGGCGAGAACCTCAACGGTGAGTGGGTCGACATCGTGAACGCCGGCCTGTCGGGTGAGTCGCTCGAAGGGTGGGTGCTCAAGGACGAGTCGTCGGTCCACAGGTACCGCTTCCGTGATGGCTACACGCTCGAGGCCCAGGCGGTCGTCCGCATCCGTACGGGTTGTGGAACGGACACCCCGGACACGCTCTACTGGTGCAACGGATCACCCGTGTGGAACAACGACGGGGACACGGCGTTCCTCCTCGACCCGAACGGCAACATCGTGTCACGCTACGAGTACTGACCCCGGACCGTTGCGACGCGTGTGGGCTTAACGAGGGGCCATCCGAAGGGCACCGTCTATCCGGATCGTTTCACCGTTGATGTACCCGTTGTCGATGATCGAGAGCACCAGTTTGGCGAAATCCTGGGGTTGTCCGAGCCGTTTGGGAAACGGGACGTTCGCCGCAAGCCCTTCCCTCATCTCGTCGTCGAGGCCGGCGAGCAAGCTCGTGTCGATGATCCCAGGCGCGATCGTGTTGACCCGCACACCAACGGCCGAGAGGTCCCTGGCCATGGGCAACGTCATGCCGACGATCCCGCCCTTGGAAGCGGCGTATGCGGTCTGGCCGACCTGCCCCTCGTAGGCTGCGATCGATGCGGTGTTGATGATCACACCACGCTCACCGTGAGTGAGGGGCTCGGTACGCGCCATCTCGGCGGCAGCCTGTGAGGCAACGTTGTAGGTACCGATCAGATTGACCTGGAGCACGCCGGCGAAGCGTTCGAGGTCCGCAGGCCTGCCATTGCGATCGAGCGTGCGTTCCCCGATGGCGATACCCGCGCAGTTGATCGCGATGCGCAGCGGTTCGCGCGCTGAGGCGATTGCCACCGCCTCAGCGACCGCGGCGGGGTCTGTGACGTCGGCAGCGACGAACGTGATCGCACCTTCGGTTTCCTCGACGATGGCTTCGCCTGACTCTTCATTGAGATCGATGATCGTGACGTGGCTCCCGAGGAGCGCCAGCGCACGAGCGGTGGCTTCCCCGAGGCCCGAAGCGCCACCCGTTACGAGCGCTGAGGTACCTGAGATATCCATACACCGATACTAGAGACCTGCCGGGCGCTGGTCGATTCGCTCTGGCTGGCCGGCGACCGTGCGACAGAGACGGAGCGACGCGCAACATGCAGACATCACCGTGGCTAGTCTGACGCCGCAAGGTAGTGAGAGGCATGGAAGGGACAGTATGAAGTACCTGTTGTTCGCGGTGGCATTTGCGTTGGTAGCGTCGGCATGTTCGGCGTCGGGTGAGTTCAGTATCGGTACGCCGACCATCGAGAACGCCACCGAGGACCTGATCGAGGAAGAGATAGCGGTCCAGATCGATCTTGGCGAACTGGATGCAACGTGCACGAAGCCGGCGTCTGAGGATGTTGGCACACGATTCCTCTGTACGGCGACCACATCGGACGGCCAGACCATCGACTTCCAGGCTGAGATCGACAAAGAGGGGGCGTTCGCTGAGACGACGAACCTCGTCGTTGCATCGAAACTCACCGAAGTCGAAGCGGTGGTTCTCGCTGAGATCGAGCAACTCTCCGGCCTCGACCTGGCGGACGATGCACTGGACTGCGGATCGAAGTCGGTCATCGTCGATTCGCAGAATCAGATCGTGTGCGGGGTCACAGACCCCCTCGGAGACGTGTTCGACACGACGATCACGTTCAAGGGACTCGACACAGACAATCCTACGTTCGACTTCGTTGTCGCTCCGGATCCACGCGCGGGGGCGTGAGCCACGGCGTCGACGCCGGCGACAGTCGCTTTCTCGATCACAATACGATGCGCCCGCTAGATTCAGAGGATGGATACTGAACATCTCGACTCATCGATAGCGGCGCTCGAGGCCGGCAAAGATACGTGGGTCACCATGGGGATCGAAAAGCGGATCGCCATGCTGGCAGATCTGCGCGACAAGACGGCTGCCCACGCACGGTCCTGGGTCGAGTCTGCAGCGAAGGCCAAGGGCCTCTCGATGGACTCTCCTCTGGCTGGTGAGGAATGGCTCGGCGGTCCGTATGGGATGATCGATGCGATAAACGCACTCGAGACGACCCTGACCAGGATCTCTGCAGGGGGTGACGTCCTCGATGGCTTGACGGTGCGTACGAGCGAGGCCGGGCAGGTGGTCGTCGATGTTCTCCCGGTGTCGGCGAGCGACAGGATCCTCTTTTCCGGATCGACCGCCCAGGTGTGGATGGAGCCTGAGGTCACGCTCGAGTCGCTTCCAGGGACGATCGCGACGTTCTATGAAGATCCTCCGGACCATGGTGCCGTCTGCCTCATCCTCGGCGCAGGCAACGTGGCGTCGATCCCGCCGCTCGATGTCCTCTACAAGCTGTACAACGAAGGGGAGGTCGCTCTCCTCAAGATGAACCCGGTCAACGAGTATCTCGGCGAGACCTTCGAGGCGATCTTCGAGGATTTCGTTGATGCCGGGTTCCTGCGTTTCGTGTACGGAGGAGGGGACGTCGGTGCGTACCTGACCAGCCACCCCGGGGTAGACACGATCCACATCACAGGCAGCGCACGGACGTACAACATCATCCGCTACGGAGCGGGAGCAGAAGGTGAGGCCAACCTTCTGGCCGACACACCGATCAACACCAGGCCGATCTCTGCCGAACTCGGTGGTGTCTCCCCCACCATCGTCGTCCCGGGTGACTGGTCTCGTGCCGACCTCAGGTTCCAGGCAGACCATGTCATCACCCAGAAGATGAACAACTCCGGATTCAACTGTGTCGCGGCCCAGGTGCTCATCCTTCCTGAGTCCTGGGACCTGACGGACGCCTTCATCGAGGAGATCCGGACGCAGTTGCGAGACCTCCCGGACAGGGATGCCTACTACCCGGGTGCCGGAGATCGATGTGATGCCGTCATCCATGGGTCCGGCACCGTTGAGGTTTTCGGGGCGAATGAGAATCGGATACTCGTCACCGGCCTCGACGCGTCTGTGGTCGACGATCCTGCGTTCACGACGGAGTATTTCGCACCGGCGCTGTCGGTCGTGACGCTGCCAAGCCCATCGGTCGACGAGTATTGCGCCACCGCTGCCGACTTCGCCAACGACGTGCTCGAGGGATCGCTCGGTGCCAACGTCATCGTGCATCCCAAGACCGAGAAGGCGCATCGTGGGGTGGGACAGATGATCTCCGACCTGCGATACGGCGGCATCGGTGTCAACACGTGGAGTGCCTCGGTGTACCTCCTCCCCCGTTGCTCGTGGGGGGCGTTTCCCGGGAACTCCCGGTCGCACATCGGCAGCGGGGTCGGTGTCGTCCACAACACGTTGATGTTCTCCAAGGCGCAGAAGTCGATCGCCCGCGGCCCGTTCGCACCGAGCCACCGGACACTTGGCAAGGGAGAGTTCCACCTTGCGCCGAAGCCGGTGTTCTTCGTGTCGAACACCCAGATGCACAAGGTTGGCGAGTACCTGGTCGACTACGCGGTATCCGGGAAGACAATGGACATGTTCAAGGTCGTCGGCGCTGCGTTACGGGGTTGACCGCTCGATTCCGAACCCCTCGAGCGCCTCGACGATCACCTTGATCGGGAGGCCCATCACGTTGGACCGTGACCCATCGACGTTCGCCACGAGCCAGCCTTCGTCCCCCTGCAGTGCGTACGCTCCTGCCTTGTCGAAAGGCCGTGTCAGGTCGACGTAGTCAACGAGTTCAGCCCTCGTCCGGTGGTTGAACGTGACACGCGACTCCTCGACACCGAACTGGTGGGTGTCGCCGCTGGTGATCGTCCAGCCGGTGAGCACCGAATGCGTCTCACCTTCGAGTCCCAGGAGCATGTCTACGGCGTGGGCGCTCGTCGTCGGTTTTCCGATGATGGTGCCTTCGAACACAACGGTCGTGTCAGCCGCGAGCACGACGTCTCCGGCGTCATGCTCAACCGAATGAGCCTTTTCCTCGCTGAGTCGCAGAACGTATTCGGCGGGTTGCTCTCCTTCGAGAGGTGACTCGTCGATGTCCGGCGCCCTCACGGTGAAGGCGATCCCGGCAACACTCAGCAAGAGGGAGCGCCGTGGAGATTCGGATGCGAGTATCAGCGCCATGGTTCACGTGTTCCGGCCGCCCTCGGGCGGTCAGGCAGAGCTCGTGTTCGATGGCAGTCTTGGGATGAGCCAACCGAGGAACGCTGTCTGGCTGCGGCTCTGGGTCGTGAAGGTGCCTGGCCCTGTGAGGTCTACCACGAGCCCTTCACCGGAAAAGACCGTGCTCTTCCAGTTCCCGACCTTGCGAACGCTGAAGCCGATGTCCTCGGACATCGTCACGAGGTGGCCCGTGTCGACCGTGTACGACTCACCGGGCCCGAGGGTCCACTCATCGAGCGCACCGAAGCTCGCGATCACGAGTTGCCCCTGGCCCGAGATGCGCAGCATGATCGCGCCCTCCTTGGCGAAGAACGTCTTGGATCCGCTCCATTTCGTTTCGATCTCGATTCCCTCGGTCGAGGCGATGTAACCGCCACTTTGCACTTTCATCGGTGTGTCTGGCGTGATGTCGAGGATCATCATGTCGCCGGGCAGTGAGGGTGCGAGCCGGATCTGACCACCGGTGTCTGTGTGCCACGTGTTCATGAAGAAGGACTCGTTGCCCAGGACCGAACGGCCGAGGGACTTGAGGAAACCACCCTTGGCTTTCGTCTCGAGTTCGAAGCTGGTGTCCATTGAGACCATCGCCCCGCCCTCTGTCACCAGGGATTCACCGGGATCGAGGTGTGCAGTGGTGATTGCATAGGACGGTTGGTGTGCGATCTCGAATTGCATGATGTTCCTCTCGCGTGCCGACCCGCTTACGATACCACTGGCCGAGGTTTCATCCCATCCGTCGGCGGACTGTCCTCCTCCGTTCTGTGGGCTGGGGTACGCGTATACACGCGTGCGAACCCTGGGTTCAGGGTCACCTATTCGAAGGCGGGGATGCCGGTGATGGCCTGGCCGAGGACCAGTGTGTGGATCTCGTTGGTCCCCTCGTAGGTGTAGACGGATTCGAGGTTGGCCATGTGCCGCATGACCGGGTAGTCGAGGGTGATGCCGTTGGCACCAAGGACGCCGCGAGCGGTACGTGCCGTCTTGAGCGCCATCGCGACGTTCGTGAGCTTGCCGAAGTTGACGTGCTGGGCCGCAAGGGTCCCCTCGTCCCTCTTGCGGCCGAGGTGCACGGCGAGCAGCATGCCGGCGTTGACGTCGACCATCATCTCCACCAGTTTGGCCTGTGTCAGCTGAAACGATGCGATCGGCTTGTCGAACTGCACACGCTCCATGGAGTACGCAAGGGCCGCCTCATAACACGCCCGTGCAGCGCCGACGGCCCCAAAGAGGATGCCGAACCTCGCCTCGTTGAGGCACGCCAGGGGGCCTTTGAGGCCGGTGACGCCGGGGAGCACGGCATCGTGTGGCAGACGGACGTCCGTGAGCACGAGTTCGCTGGTGACCGATGCACGCAACGACAGTTTCCCCGTGATCGTGTTGGCGGTGAACCCCGGTGTGTCCGTTGGAACGACGAAACCTCGCACGACGTCGTCTGCCACCGCCCATACGATGGCGACGTCGGCGATCGACCCATTGGTGATCCACATCTTCGTGCCGTTGATGACCCATTCGTCGTTCTCTTGTCGTGCAGTGGTGCGCATCGAACCAGGGTCTGAACCCGAATCTGGCTCCGTGAGCCCGAAACATCCAATGGCCTCACCTGCCGCCATCGCGGGGAGCCATCGCTGTTTCTGATCTTCCGACCCGAACGCCCATATCGGGAACATCGCAAGCGATCCCTGCACCGACACGAAACTCCGCACACCCGAGTCTCCGGCTTCGAGTTCTGTGCACGCAAGCCCGTACGCCATCGCCGACATGCCTGCGCACCCGTACCCCTCGAGGTGCATGCCCAGCAACCCGAGTTGGCCCATCTGCGATATCAACTCCCGCGGGAAGGTGCCCTGGTCGAACCAATCCCCTGCGAAGGGTGTGACCTTCTCAGCAACGAACTGTCGCACGGTGTCCCTGATGAGTTTCTCCTCGCCGGTGAGGAGGTTGTCGATCTCGAGAAAGTCGATCGGGTCGAGTGTTCTGGGGGCGAGTGGATCAGCCACAGGTCCTGCCTGTCGTGTCGTGGGAAGGTTCCCGGTCCATGTTACGACACGCCGGTTGCTGCGTCAGAACAGGCTCAGTGGCTGTTCCTCGGGCCGACACCGTGCGATTCCGTCCCAGCCGAGATCCTGCATGTACACCCACGTCCGGCGGTGGAGCGTCGAAGGCCCAAGCAGCTGGAGCGCCGCTCTCTGCCTGTGGCACGGATATCCCTTGTTCGAGTCGAACGAGTACCAGGGGAACGTCAGAGCGGCGTCGCGCATGATGGCATCTCTCGTGACTTTGGCGATGATCGATGCTGCCGCGATGCTCAACGAACGACTGTCACCTTTGACGATGGTCGTCGTTTCCGTGGTCTCGACGAAGTCCCACGGGCCGTCGACGAGGGCGTGGTCGACATCGACCCTGAGGGCTTGCAACGCACGCTTCGTAGCGAGCCGCTGGGCGTCGGACATGCCGAGGTCGTCACATTCACGGGCGCTTGCGTGCCCGACGGACCAGTGCT
>CAYUJA010000098.1:0-6808 GCA_964444875.1 uncultured Acidimicrobiaceae bacterium
TTCACAGTCGTCAGTTCACAGTCGTCAGTTCACGGCAAGACAGGAGCGTAGGTGATCAACGATCGGTTGGACTTCGGAGAACGGAGAACGGAGAACGGCCTACATCTCTTCCAGCGCATTTCTCGCGGCGTCGATGGCTGCGGACTTCTTCGAGGAACCGGTGCCGGCGCCGATCGGATCGCCGTCGACGAGGGCGGTCGCGCTGAAGACGACGGCGTGATCGGGTCCGGACTGTTCATAGACGAACGAAACCGTCCTCTTGGACTTGGCAAGGAGTTCCTGGAGCCGTGACCTCGGGTCTGTCGTGGCAGCCGAAGATGCCTTCTCGACGATGACCGGCCCCCACTCGTCACGGATCAGACGCTCGACAGGCACCCAGCCGCCATCGATGAACACGGCGCCGAGCAGCGCCTCGACGACGTCGGAGATGATCGAGTCGCGATCTCTGCCTCCCGAGCGCTGCTCTCCCCTACCGACCCTGATGTGATCTGTCACACCGATGCCGCGCCCGAGCATTGCGAGCGATCGCTGGTCGACGACCACCGCGCGAAGTTTCGTCATCTCGCCTTCGGGGGCATCGGGAAAGGACTCGAAGATCAGCTGTGTCGCGACAAGCCCGAGCACGGCATCGCCGAGGAACTCGAGGCGCTCATAGGAGGGGGCGCCATGTTCTGCCGAATACGAGGTGTGGGTGAGGGCTTCGACCAGCAGCGATGGGTCGGAGAAGTAGTAACCAAGGCGTTCCTCGAGCGCTCCGAGAGGTTCCGCTGAATCGCCCATCAGGCCTCTGCAGCGATCCCAGCAGCGATGGATTCGACGAGACCCTGTTTAACACCTTCAGCAGCGATCTTGATGGCGTTGGAGACGGCGATCCGCGAGGAACTCCCGTGGCCGATGACGACGACACCTTTGGTACCCACGAGGTGAGCACCACCGACAGAATCGGCAGAGAGACGCTCACGCAGGGCCATGAACGCCGGCATCAACTGTGCTACTGCATCCTGGTACTGGGGGTCTGCCAACGTCTCGAACACCATCTTCTGGATCGCCTTACCAGCACCCTCGCCCGTCTTGAGGAGGACGTTTCCGGTGAACCCGTCGGTGACGAACACGTCGGCGGCATCTGTGGCGATATCCGTCCCCTCGACGTTGCCCACAAAATTGATCACAGCGCTGGCGGCGAGCAGCGCGAATGCTTTCTTCTCGAGATCCCTGCCCTTGGAATCTTCCTCGCCGATGTTGAGGAGTCCGACCCGTGGCGACTCTTTCCCCCTGTACACCTTTGCAAGCGCAGATCCCATCACGGCGAACTGCAGGAGATTCTCCGGCTTGCATTCGATGTTCGCCCCGACGTCCAACACGACGTGTCCCGTTGGGAAGATCGACGCGATGCCCGGGCGCGACACACCTTTGATCCGTCCGATCAAGAAAGCAGCGCACGCGATGGCGGCACCTGTAGAACCGGCCGATACGACGGCATCAGCATCGCCGCTTGCGACCATCTTCGATGCGACGACGATCGATGCGTCGCGCTTTTCTCGGATGGCATGCGCCGGGTCGTCGTGCATGGAGATGACCTCGCTGGCATGGCGCACAGACACCGAAACGCCCCTCCCTTCGAGCAGAGGAGCGATCTGTGCCTCGTCACCGACGAGGACGATCCTGATGCCGTTGCCTGCGGCGATGATCGCACCTTCAACGATCTCACGAGGTGCGAAGTCGCCCCCCATCGCGTCGACGGCGATCAGTGGCATCGTTCCTACGACGCTTCGATAACTTCACGGCCGTTGTACGTCCCGCAATTGGCGCACGCCCTGTGGGGTGCGTGCGGTGCGTTGCAGGTGGAGCAACGGGCAATGGTCGGACGGGCAACCTTCCACTGGGCCTTACGGCGCCGGGTGCGTGACCGCGACATTTTCTTCTTTGGCACTGCCATAGTGAAACCTTTTCTGTTCAGTTCCCGGGTTCTAAGAGATCCTGGTCGAGGAGGTCCTTGAGGGCGGCGAATGGCGAACGCGATTCACGCCCGTCACTGTCGGGCTCTGTATTCAAGCCGTTTTCTGCACTAGTCACAACTCCCGGGCAGTCATCGCCACATTCCTGGGCGACGGGGACCGCCAAAAGCGTGTCATCGAGCAACATCTGTTCGACATCCATGTCGTGGCCGTCGAGGGGATACGTCTCGTCGTCGCCGCTCGTATCGAACAACGCTCCGATCGACACCCTCCTGGGTGTCGAGAACTCATCGAGGCACCGGGAACACGTGTCGGTCGTGGTGTAACTGACCGTTCCCGTGACGGCGACGCCACCCGATACCGGGTGGAGAACAAGGTCTGCCACCACGGGGACGTCCGGCGAGATCTTCGACATCTCGATACCCCAGTCGGCGAACACTTCGATGGTCACAGGACGCGACGTCGTATCTCTACCAAGCAGGTCTGCGACATTGAGCACGAACGGACTGCGATTCATGGCGCGAGCGTACCGCTGTGAGACGGTGAATCGCGCGGCTATTCGAGAATCGGAGGAGCTTCCGTCGGTGGCAGGGCCTTGTGCAGTTCGGCCCGTGCCTCGGTGACGTACCGGTACAGTTCCCCGAGCACGGTCTCGGCCTCCGCAAGATGGCGCTCTGCGTAGTCCTCAGCCTCGAGACGAATGCGCCTGGCCTCGCTCTCGGCGTTGCGCACGAGGGTATTGGCCTCTTCGACAGCCTCCTGCACGACGTAGTTCTGTGACACGAGCCTGGCGGACTCTTCCTGTGCCTTCGTAATGACTTCACGGGCCTTTTCGTTCGTCCGTTCGATGTACGACTCGCGTTCACGCACCATCCATCGAGCTGCGCGGACCTCCTCAGGGAGTTCTTCGGCCGCACGATGGAGTTGGTCGAGGAACTCATCCTGGTTGACCATGACGTTGTTCGACAACGGGACCGCTCGCGCCTCCTCGATCTCTGAGATCAGGTCCTCGAGTAGCTCGGCGATACGGCCGGGGACGGGAGGCGATTGACGTGTGTCATCTGGGCGATCGATCATTCGAGACGCTCCTTCAGTGCTGCTGCGACGGGTTCCGGGACGAGGGCATCGACGGATCCGCCGAGCCTCGCCACTTCTTTGACGAGTGAGGATGAAAGGTACCCGAATTCGGGCTTGGTGGCAACGAACAGCGACACGACATCGCCGGAGAGATGCCTGTTCATCTGCGACATCTGGATCTCGAATTCGAAGTCCGTGACCGCCCGAAGGCCCTTGACGACCGTCTTAGCCCCAACCTGGCGGGCGAAGTCGACAAGAAGGCCTTCAAATGATGCCACGCTGACGTTGGGCCACTGCGTCGTGCACCGCTCGAGCAGATCGACACGCTCGTCCGCGCTGAACAGCGGCGACTTCGACGGGTTGTGCACGACCGACACGATGACCTTGTCGAACAGCGCAGCGCACCGTTCCACGACGTCGAGGTGGCCCTTCGTCGGTGGGTCGAAACTGCCTGGCACGAGCGCGATAATCACAGTTGTAGCCTCTCCAACATCATCACTACAGCATCACCGTAACGCCGCTCATCGAAACAAGTGAGGAATTCCGGCAGGTTCACGGTACTACGGAACCGGCGATGTACGACGATGATGCCGCCCTGGGCCAGGACTCGGTCCGTCGCGACGAGCGTTTCTGTGACAGACTCGTCGGTGTCTGCGTACGGCGGATCGACGAACACGATGTCGAACTCGCCGTCCACCATCGACAATGCCCCTGGCAGGGACCGCCGTATGACACGGCCTCCAAGACCGATGTTTTCGATGTTGCGATCGATGATCCGCCCTGCCGCCCGGTCCTGTTCCACGAACACGGCACCGGATGCTCCTCTGCTGAGCGCCTCGAGCCCGAGTGCTCCTGAGCCCGCGTACAGGTCCAGGACGCGGGCGCCCTCGAACCTGGCAGTGAGGATGGAGAACACAGATTCCCTGGCCCGCCCGGTCATGGGCCGGGTGCCGGAGTCTGGGACGGCTAGCTGTTTGCCCTTTGCGAGGCCCGCGATGATCCGCATCTTCAACTCCTCGAGAGCCACTCTGTGTCACGGCCGAAGAACAGCTCGACCTCTTCCATCACATCGGTCACGAACTGGCTGTGCCTGTCGGCATCGACCGCCCGGGTTGCCACTGCCCTGGCAGCCTCGAGCAACGTGTGATCTCTCAGGATGTCTCCGAGCTTGAGGTCGGCTGCACCGGACTGCGACCCGGCGAAGACCGTCCCCTGGCCACGGATCTCGAGGTCCACCGTTGCTAGCTCGAATCCATCATTGGAGGCGACCATCGCGTCGATCCTTCGTTGAGCGTCTTCACCCGGATCGTCCGAGACCAGAAAACATGTCGCTTGATCCTCCCCACGGCCGACACGTCCACGCAATTGATGCAACTGGCTCAACCCGAACCGGTCGGCATCGCGGATGACCATCAGCGTCGCGTTCGCAACGTCGATGCCCACTTCGATGACCGTGGTGGAAACGAGCACATCGATCTCACCAGCCGCGAACTCACCCATGACATCCGCCTTGTCGGAAGACCGCATCTGCCCGTGCAGAAGGCCAACGCGGGTCTCCGGCATCACCGCTGTGAGGCGTGCGAACTCCGACACCGCTGCACGCGCATCGATCTTGTCGGAGTCTTCGATGAGTGGGCACACGACGAACACCTGGTTCCCACGTTTCACGGCCTCGCCGACGGCCTCATCGATCTTCGTCTCATCTGAACCCGACACCGCCAACGTGGTGACGGGGCGGCGTCCTTCGGGCATCTCGTCGATCACGGAGACATCGAGGTCTCCATAGAGTGTCATGGCGAGTGTGCGCGGGATCGGGGTGGCCGTCATCAACAGGAGATCCGGCACGGCCTCATCCGGGGAGGCGTCCCTGAGCATCACGCGTTGTTCGACCCCGAAACGATGTTGCTCGTCCACCACCGTCATCCCGAGCGAGGCGAACGATACGTCTGACTGGATCAAGGCGTGTGTGCCGAATGCGATGTCGATCGTGCCGTCTTTGAGCCATGTGAGACCTTGTTGTCTGCTCACGTCACCGAGCACGAAGTTGACGCTCACACGCCCAGACGTGAACAACCCGATCCTGATGGGCCTGTCACTATCGGACTCCCCTGCGAACAGCGACCCCGTCCCTGCGGCTCCGATATCTGTGGCAGCAGGGGCCATCCCTGCGTGCATCAGCGAAAGTTCGGTGCCGAGATAGTGCTGGGTCGCCAGCACCTCAGTCGGTGCCATCACCGTGCCCTGATGGCCACTCTCGACAGAGGACAGCAGTGCAGCGATCACGACAACCGTCTTTCCCGAGCCGACCTCTCCCTGGAGAAGCCTGTGCATCGGCCTCACGTCCCGCATGTCGGAGACGATCTCGTCGAGCACCCGTTTCTGGGAGTCGGTCAACGAGAACTGCAACGAGTCGATGAACCTGTCGCGTATCGTCCCTGGTACGTCGTTGGTGATACCCACCCGAGATTCGAACTCGTCGTACGCCCGGACCCGCAGAGCCATCTGGATGCGCAGGAACTCGTCGAAGATGAGGCGCTGTTTGGCCGGCGCGACCGATGACTGCGCATCGGGTAGATGGATGTCGTGGACCGCGGTGCTTATGTCGGCCAGGCCGTACTCAGCGAGCACGACGTCCGGCACGATGTCGTCGATCGGGAGCGACCGCTTCACAGCGTTCTCGATGGACCTCCTCGACTCGTACGGCTTGAGGCCGCCGAGGCCAGGGTAGACCGGAAGCACCCTGCCCGTCAGCGTCATACCCTCTCCCGAGAGCTTGTCGACGTCGGGACCTTTCATCTGGAGCGAACCCTTGAAGGTCTCGAGCTTTCCGCTCAGGGCGATCTCTTCACCTTCCGTCAGACGAATCCAGGGGTTGAACCACACGACCCGAACCGAACTGGTTCCATCGGACACGTGCGCTTCGACCATGGTCCTGCCCCGCGAGATCCTTCTCTTGGAGAACTTCGTAACCGTTCCGCCGATGGTGACCTCCTCGCCGATCGGTGCAGCGCCGATGTTGAAGATCTGGCTGCGGTCGAGATAGCGCCGTGGGACGGTCAGAAGGAGGTCGGCCACGGACTCGACGCCCTGGGTTCGTAACTTCTTCATCGCGGCCGAACCGATCCCTTTGACATTGTCGACGGGGATCCGTGCAAAATACGCCATCGTGCGGCGAGCCTGAGTGTCGGGGCCGGTCATCACCTGGAAATCTAGGTCATCCGGAAGGCACTGCGCCACCTTTGCGCTCCAGAGACCCGGAGCCGAGTACGAAAACCCCGCTGGTATCCTGCCACCGCACCTCAGGAGGTTTTTTCGCGCATGGCATACAGATGTGAGATTTGCGGCAAGGAGCCGTGGACAGGCAAACAGGTCTCGTTCTCCCACAAACGGTCATCGAAGACCTGGAGACCCAACATTCAGAAGATCCGTGTCAAGCACGGCACCAACTCGCGCCGGGCGCGTGTGTGCACGTCATGCATCAAGGCGGGGAAAGTCGAAAAGGCATGAGCCAGGGCGTCGTCAAGGTATACGACGATGTGACGGGTACGGGTGTCATCGTTCGTGACGACGACCGCACCGAAGTTCTTCTCAAACCCGGCAGCCTCGATGGATCGCTGTTCAGGTTCCTGCGCCAGGGCCAGCGCGTCCGTTTCGACCTCGACGACAGCGAACGGCCCGTAGCCGTCAACCTCCGCTTCGGCTCAGACGGGTACTGAAGAGACAGTTCACAGTTTCCAGTTCACAGTTTCCAGTTCACAGTTTCCAGTTCACAGTTT
>CAYUJA010000099.1:0-6795 GCA_964444875.1 uncultured Acidimicrobiaceae bacterium
CCTGTGTGCCCGACGAAGTACTCCTTGTCGCGTGAGTGACGGTGCGGAGCGGTGTCGCGGAGGGCTTCGTACATCGTCAGGAGTTGACCGGTATCCAACGACGCAGCCGTCACTGGGAAGTCTCTCGTTCGTGTGACCTGTGGCGAGTTCGCCAGGTCGATGAGATCCTTCGATATCGCTACCTCGTCAGCCACTCCGACTCCCCCCTGACCCAGCCGATGTACAGACCATCGACAGATGTCACGTCGGTCACGGAGTCGACCTCTGGCGATCCACCGAGGACGGTGGCGAATGCGCTGTAGTCATCGAACCCCTCGAGGTTCGGGGCCCAGGAGTGCACGAGCATGACGGCCGGACCCGCCTTGAACCGCTGCGCCTCGATGATCGCCGACGCCGTACGGTGGAGGAGCTGATAGCGGAGGTCGATGGCTTCATCAATCGTGATGCCGAGGAGGTCACACAGGTACGCCAGCCTTCTCTGCTTCCCAGGGGAAGGGTCGCTGCCGAGCCAATCGACGACCGTGTCGCCGAACGGTTCGTCGACCTTGCCCTCGATGGCGATGGATACGAGGCTGCCGCCACCCGTAGCGAGGACGAACACATCGGTCTGTGATGCACGGCGACCGCCGGGAAGCGGTACCTCATGTTCGGGAAAGCCGGCAACGAACTGCAGGTCGTGGAGATCGTCATGTGTTGACTCGTCGAGTACCGCGGAAACCTCTGGCGGGAATCCTTTGGCGGATTCCCAACAGTACGCGAGCGTACGGGCGGATCTGCCCGTCTTCCAGTGTTTCACGGGGTCTCCGAGCAGCGCCTGCCATGCGGTCGGCCCGTCTGTGGGGATGTAGAAGTTCATGGTCGAGAATCTATCAAGAGGGTGTGACAGATTCGGTGCTCCGGGTCGAGACCCTCGATCAGTCGGACTCGACGAATCCAGCCTCTGCAAGATTCTGCTCGACACCCGACGCGAAAGCGTCGAGTTCCTGGGCATGGACCGCCATGGCGAACTCGATGCGAACCCGGACGAGGTGGGCGTTCGTCGACGGGTAGGCGACTCCTGCGACATCGCGTTCGCCTCGCATATGGAAGACGGTCGCGGCGGGGATCGCCTGGAAAGCGTCGGCTTCGTCGGTGGACTGGTCTGGTGTGTTGTCGATCTGTTGCACGGCGATCACCTTCGAGAATGGCCATTCGCCCGTTCTGGCCCTTCCGAGGTACAGGGCACGCCGGTTGGTGATGTAGAACGAGCCGGACTCTGGGAAGGCGGTGTTCTGAAAGTTCGCCGGGTCGGTGACCTTGAGTTCCATCGGACCAACCTCATACGTTGCGTTGATCCTGCCAATGCCAGCGCCAACTGGCCCCACAGGTGCACCGACACCACCCGTCCACCCCCGCAGCTTCCCTGGTGGTTGAGAGGTCTCGACGAGCCGGAATGCATCCTTGACACCCATAACCAGGTACTCGTCGCTGTCGAGAGGAATGGGGCTCGACGTTGTCTTCGAGATCTCCTGGAACGCTGCCAGATCCCGTGCAGACGCCAACATCGCTTCCAGTTCGGCTCGCACAGCTTCGGCGTGCGCCACCGCTGCCGCCGCCCTCCTCTGCTCTCGTCGTCGTCGCCCAAACATCGTCTTTGTGCCTGCTGTCCTTCATCGATCCGCAACCGTTGTGGCTCCTTCAGCATATCGGTTGGCTGTGACACGATCTGGGTCGTGCATTTCCACTGGTCAGCAACCGAGGGCGTAGCCGATAGCTCGGCAAACGCTGCTCATCGTCGAGTCGGAGACGGTGCCGATGCGGCGGGTGAGTGACGATTGCCGGATCGTCTGGAGGCCGTCGCAGTTGATTGCTGATGTCTCATCGAGGCCGATGGAGTCGTGGTCGATCGGAACCTCTGCGGCAAGCCCGCGTACGGAAGTGGTGATCTCCGCAACGGTCACGAGCCGGCGGACATCGATCACCTCAGGACGTGTCAGGATCAGCACCGGCCGCTTCTTGCGCCCCACCTCGGCCAGCCAGACATCACCCCTGTTCATTCGTCCGTCCAGGCTCTGGCAGTGGTCCAGAACGGATCCGGCCGCTCGGGGTACCGTGCGTAGGCAGCGCGATCAGCTTCGACAAGTGCCGCGCGCACTGCGGCCGCCACGCCTTCGCGGGCAGCGGCTGAGATGTTGATGTCCAGCTGGCGTGCCTTCTCGGCGAGGTCACTGTCGAGCGTGAACGTCGTTCGTGTAGATGCCATACTCGTATGCTATCATCTTCAGCTAGCACTCTCCATCACCGAATGCGCTGTGTTCCGGATTCTGGTCACATGGTGAGGGCTCGATCCGAGAGGATCATCACCGGTAACCGGTCACCCAGAGTCCCTCCGGGTTCCTTATCGAGCGTCTCCCTGGTGTGCTGGATCCGGTGCATAGGGCCCTGCATGTAGGAACGTGGGAGATATCGAGGGCCTGGGCGAGCGACAGAAGGGGTGGGGAAACGGCGACACTCACGACGAACCAACCCTACATGCGTAAAAGAGTATCGATATGATGTATAGTTAGTATCAAACAGTCAGAAAGTAATGGAGTTACAGTCATGTTGTTCGAGACACCCGACCTCGATGGCACTGAACTTGATGTCCTTGAGCGAATCAAGCACCTGAAGCAGATGTTGGCGCTGCGAACTCACGAGCCTCGCCGATGGGTGGGGTCTATCCGACGCCAGACGTTCGCACGTGCGATCCAGGGTTCCAACACCATCGAGGGCTATACGGCAACGGTTGATGATGTCGGAGCGATCGTTGATCGTGAGGAACCGATCAACACGAGCGATGAGACACTCCTTGCTTTGCAGGGATATCGCGACGCGATGACATACGTCCTGCAGGTCGCACAGGATCCTGGCTTCGAGTGCAGCACGCAACTGTTCAAGAGCCTCCACTTCATGATGACGGGTTACGACCTGACGAAGGGTCCGGGACGATGGCGTCCAGGTGTTATCTATGTCCGCAACGACGAGACCGGTGAGATCGTCTATGAAGGTGCCCCGGCCGAGGAGGTTCCCGAACTGATGGAGGAGCTATCGGCTGACCTGGCTGACACCTCGGGGCCGGACCCGATCGTTCATGCTGCGATGGCTCATCTCAACCTCGTCATGGTTCACCCGTTCCGCGATGGGAACGGAAGGATGGGGAGGGCGCTCCAGAGCCTCGTGCTCGCACGTGACGGATCGCTTTCACCGGTCTTCATGAGCATCGAGGAGTACCTGGGGCGCAACACCGATGACTATTACCGCGTGCTTGGCGAGGTCGGATCTGGTGCGTGGGATCCGACGCGGACTGCCAGGCCTTGGATGCGGTTCATCCTGACAGCTCACCTGCGTCAGGCAACAACGATGGCCAGGCGAATCGACGAGGCGGAACGACTGTGGGATGAACTGGAACACATCGTCGAGCGGTCACGTGTGCCAGATAGATCGATCCACGCCCTTTATGACGCTGCGATGGGGTGGCGAGTTCGAAGATCCACATACAGAGCCGTGCTCGAGAACGCTGGCGAACCGATATCCGAGCAGGCGGCCACCCGTGATCTGAAGGCGCTCGTCGAGGCTGAGGCACTCGTTCCGATCGGCGAGAAGCGAGGTCGCTTCTACGCCCCCGGCCCTCTGCTCGAACCCGTGAGGGGCGAGATGGTCCTCCGTCGTGCTCCTCTCGATGATGTGGATCCCTTCGCCGCGGCGAGGTGACCGTGTGGGGACGTGGGGCGTATATCTGACATCACCGCCGGTACATGGTGACCCGGTTCCCGCCGGGTTCCCATCCGGTGGTTTCTCCGCCGCGGGCGATCCAGTGCATGAGGCCCTGCATGTACGCGATGCCGTCGGCAACGTGGGGGACATCGAGGGCCTGGATGGGTGGTTCGAGCAGGGACCGGGACAGGAACACGATCGTCTTGGCGCGTGCGCGGGTCGTGGACACGTTCAGGCGGTTCAGCTGGTAGATGAACTCCTTCTCCCGCAGGGCGTGTTCGACGTCCGATACCCCGTAGCTGACGATCACGGCGTCGCGTTCCTGGCCCTGCATCCGGTCGACGGTGTCGACGAACGGCTCCGTGTCCCACTCGGTGCGGTCGCGTAGTTCCTGGCGGATCAGCCTGATCTGGGCATGGTGCGGGCTCACGATGAATAGGTCATCACCCCACAGCGTGTCGTCATCGTCAGCGACATCCCGCAATGCCATCACAGCATCAGCAACGAGCGATGCCTCCACCGGGTTCTTCGACGTCGCCTTCACATCCTCGAGCACGCACAGGACGGCCGGGAACGCGGGGTCGAGGATGGTCGCGATGAACGGGTCGAGTCCTGTGACGTCGATATCCAGCCTGCGTCCGGCGATCTCGTCGGTTGCCGGGCGGTAGTCGATGGGATACAGCCGCCCTGCGGGGAAGTCACACAGGACGTCGTTCATCCGGAAGTTCTCCAATAGCACCGAGGTGATCCCCCCGTCGGGGTCACCGGCACGGAGCGCTTCGAGGATGGAGAGGTGCAGCGGCGGTTCACCCTCGGGCATCGGGTACTCGCCCTGGACGATCGGAGGCAGCTGCAGGTCGTCCCCCGCGATCACCAGCCGCCCACCATCGGCGACCCTTCTGGCTGCCATGGCCGCTTCGGTGACCTTCAACTGGGAACCCTCGTCGATGACCACCAGATCGTACGACACCTCCTCGGGTTCGGTCTTGCGTGCTTGCCAGATCGTTGCACCCACCACCGCATGGTCGAACGACAAGCAGAAGCCCATCACACCCTTCGGATCGATCGTCTGCACCGGGGCCGTTCCATCGCGCATCGCCTTGCGCACCTTGAACGTTCCCCGCACGATCCCGAGCTGCTCCTGGAGTTCCTTGATCTTGCCGAGCAGGTTGTCGATAGCGGTGTGCGTGAACGCGGTGAGCAGCACCCTGTACGGCTTGCCAGCCGCACGGTGCGCTTCGAGCATCGCGAGCACGGTCATCGCAAGGAAGTGGGTCTTCCCCGTCCCCGGCGGCCCCCACACGACCCGGACATCGTCGTCGAGCACCCTGCTGAGCGCATCCCTCTGGCTCGGTGTGAGCCCGTAGGCATCGGCGACCCCGAGCGCTGTGGCTCTCACCGCACCGGGAGCGGCGAGACGCTGTGTCGTTGCAACCGGGTCTTGCAGCAGCCGGACGAACCACGGGTCGGGTTCGGTGTCCATGTCGGAGAGTTCGCCTACGACCCGTTCGGAGTTCCAGTCGGTGAACCGCTTCTCAAGGAACATGACGTCTCCGACAGCGGGTGTGGTGAACTCCCTGCCGGGCCGCAGTTCGAACCGGTAGACGTCTTCGGCCACTCTGTCGAGTACTGCCGCGAGGGCGACGTCGAGGTTCTTCGGTGCGTTGAAGGCCTTGCGGTACGCGAAGTCGTGGTAAGCCAGCCTGGCCTGTTTGCCTGCGGGTGTATCCGGCGTGAGGATGAAGTTGGGGAAGTCTCCGATGTCGATCTCGGCTTCGATCTGGCCGGGGTCGATCCGGTACCTGCCCTCACCGTTGTACGTGAACCGGAGCGTGTACTCGCTTGCGAGTCGGTCGGACTGCGGTGCCGTGCGTCTTCCCCGGATGTCGAGGTAGCCGAGCACCTGTTCGTACCTCGCAATGAACGCCAAGCGTGACAGGGTCGGATCGGTGAACCCGAGCGATCCTGGGAGGCGGAACTTCGGTGGCCAGGCGAATAGGGCAGGTGTCCCTTCGAGGCGTTCCCGTATCCCGTTGATGACCGACCCCGCTGCCCACACCCGCGCCTTGAGTTCCCGTTCGATCGACGGGATGATGTCGTCCCGGTCCCGTTGCCACACTTCCAGGATGGCATTGGACTTCATCCTGTTCGACAGTTCGAACGTGTAGAAGTCGTTCGCCTCGTACTCGAAGGCGTGCTCGGAAGGGGCGAGGATCTCGACCACATCGTGGAACCGGTAGGCAACGGGGATAGGCAGCGCGAAGAGGCTGCGCACCACCTGGGACAGCACCACGACGGGGAAGAACACCTCGGTGTCGGGATGGTCGGTGGCTTCGGTCAGTTCCGGCCGTTGGAAGTAGAAGAGGAGCGCCAGCGCGTCCTCGGCAACGATCGGGTCGAGGACCGCTTCGAGGAGTGCCTCGGTCAGGAGCCCCCGTTCGTACGTGTCGAAGACGTACGCCTGGACGGCGAGTTGCTCGGCCCAGCTCCCCTCGTACTGGTCGTTGTGGTCGTGGACCGGTTGCAGGATCGCCATCAGATCCCGTACGAGTCCACGGTTGAACACAGCGAGCACGTCGGGGTCACCCGAGGGGGCGACCCGTGCAATGGTCTCCGATGGTGACCCGTAGAGGTCGGCACCGAAGAGGCGGTTGATGGCGTACCCGTACATCGCCCCCGACAGCGGATCGCTCTGGAGCGTGAGGACGACCCGGATGTTCTCACCCTTCGGCATCCCGAGCGACGAGGCATCGGTGTACTGCTCGACACCGGTGTCGAGGGCAGCTATCGCCTTGAGAAGTTGCTCCTCGCGCCCTTCAAGCGATGCCGACCCTGCGAGTACCTCGTCGCCCCGGCCCGCTTCGAGGGCGTCCGCCAGGTCGCGGACGGTGTCGATGCCCTGTTCGTTGAGGTGTCGCTTCCCGAAGTTCGACAGGTAGGGGATGAGCGAGACGCTGTCGCATTCTTCGGCTTCGGTGCGGCAGTGTTGGTAGTAGTCGCACCATTCGCATCGGAAGTAGAGGTGCCAGAAGGCGTCGTCGGCTGGCGCTTCGAGGATCTTGG
>CAYUJA010000100.1:0-6761 GCA_964444875.1 uncultured Acidimicrobiaceae bacterium
ACATCTGGCTCAAGGCAGAACATCTGCAGCGAACCGGGTCCTTCAAGATCCGCGGGGCCATGAACGCCATCGCGATGTTGTCGCCTGCCGCACTCTCGGTCGGGGTCGTTGCTGCATCCGCCGGGAACCATGCTCAGGGGGTCGCGCTGGCCGCCCGAGAGATCGGGACCACCGCAACCGTGTTCATGCCGGAATCGGCGGCCATCCCGAAGCTCGTAGCGACGCGGGAGTACGGGGCAGAGGTGATTCTCGAGGGTACGAACCTCGCTGAATCAACCGATGCGGCGATCGCCTTTGCGACGGAGTCTGGTGCCACGTTGATCCACCCCTTCGACGATCCCCAGATCATCACCGGCCAGGGAACCCTCGGTCTCGAACTCTTCGAACAGGTACCCGATGTCGACACTGTGATCATCCCCGTGGGCGGTGGAGGGTTGATCAGCGGAGCAGCGTTCGCACTCAAACAACTCAAGCCCTCCATCCGTATCGTCGGGGTCCAGACAGCGGCCGTCCCGACCTATGTGACGGCCAGGCGGACGGGTGAAGCCCGTGAGATCATCCCAGGCGACACGATCTCTGATGGGATCGCCGTCTCGCGCCCTGCCGCGATCTGTTTCGAAATGATCGAGGCGTACGTCGATGAACTCGTGACCGTCGACGACGGGGTGACAACGGAAGCCGTTGCACTGCTCCTCGAACGTGCCAAGTACCTGGTCGAGCCTTCAGGAAGCGTGGGTGTTGCAGCGCTGCTCAGCGGCGCCGTCCAACCCATCGGGAGAACGGTTACGGTACTCACAGGTGGGAACGTCGACCTGCTCCTCCTCGACGGCATCATCCGCCACGGGATGGCCGCAAGAGGGCGATTCGGTTCGCTATCCGTGACCGTCGTCGATGAGCCTGGCCAACTCTCCACGTTGCTCGGGATCATCGGGGACCAGCGAGGCAACGTTCTCTCCGTGCTGCATCACAGGGAAGGGCCCGGTCTCGAGTTCGGCAAGGTGGAGATCCAGCTGACGCTCGAAACCCGCTCGCGCGATCACTTCAACGAGATCGTTCAGATGCTCGAACCGTATTCGGTTGTAGCCACCCAGCCTGGGCAAGGCAACGGTTCTTCGTCGTAGGCGACCGCCACAAGGACGAGCCCGTGCGCCGGAGCGACACCCTTGGCGTTCGTACGGTCGAGCGAGCCGAGGATGTCTGGGACCTCCGCAACGTCGACGAGGCCACAGCCGGCCTCGACACTGAGGGCGACGATCGAGCGCACCATCTGGTGGCAGAACGAGCGCGCGCCGATCGACAGATCGAGATCCTCGCCGCGTCGACGCCATTGCGCCCACAGGATCTCTCTGACGGGACTCCTGTTGTCGTAACTGCGACAGAAGGCAGAGAAGTCGTGCACGCCAACAAGCGGTTCCACGGCCTGGTTCATCAGAGCTTCGTCGAGCGGGGCCTCGTACGTCCACACCGTGGATGCGGTGAGCGGGTCGTGTACCTTGGCGTTGCGAATCTGGTACCGGTACGCCCGCCCGGTTGCGGAGAACCGTGCGTGGAAGTCGTCATCGACCACGACGAGCTTGCGGGCGGCGATCTCCGGGGACAGCAGACTGTTCAATGATCGCAGTGCCTTGTCTGTATCGAATTCTTCGCACGTGAAAGAGACGACCTGCTGGGATGCGTGGACTCCCTTATCCGTGCGGCCGGCGACGTGCGTCTTGACACCACCGGTATACGGGGCGAGGGCCGTCTCGAGCTTTCCTTGCACACTCGGAACGTTCGGCTGG
Organism: uncultured Acidimicrobiaceae bacterium; assembly: GCA_964444875.1. Taxonomy (GTDB): domain Bacteria; phylum Actinomycetota; class Acidimicrobiia; order Spongiisociales; family UBA5794; genus JAMBLL01. The sequence goes on from CAYUJA010000100.1 coordinate 1,782, forward strand.
ATGGCGTATCCGTAGAACTTGGAACCGTCGTACGCGATATCGAGCCGATACGTTGGCACGGTCAGAACCTGAAGATGTTGCCGAAGATCGCCTGGACGATCACTATCAGGATGTAGCCCCCGATCGCAGACCCAGCAGCCTTGACGATCGACAGGTCGGCTACGTACGTGAGACCGTTCGCAACGACGAGTACGAACCAGGCGCCACTTGCGACCAGGGCGATCAACGGGTTGGAGACGAAGAAACTGACGAACACGATCAGAATCAGCGTCGGATACGCGAACCCGGTGATCCTCAGATAGATGGCGTATGTGCCATGCCCGCCGAAGAGGAACCGCGACACGACATATGTCGCTCCCGCGTACACCACCCAGAAGAACAGGCCCCCCAGCAGAATGTTCACCAGCGTCAGCGGATTGATCAACTGCACGAGGGAGAGCCCGAGCCCGATCGAGATGAGGATCTGGGTACCGCCAACCAATATCGCAGCGTCGCCTGTCGCGCGGTCGTTGAAGTCCATCCACACGAACGCCTCGCGTTCGAGTTTGATGGTCTGCAACAATCGATTGAGAACAACGCCCACCGAGCCTCCGAATCCTGGCAGCCGGAGGGTACAGGAGATCGGCCGACAGCCGACAGCCAGAGGTTCTCCGTTCTCCGTTCTGCGTCTGCGAGCGCAGCGAGCAGTCCGCGAGGCCCCCAGGCCGAGCGTGTCCGCGAGGCCCCCAGGCCGAGCGTGTCCGCGAGGCCCCCAAGGGCCGAGCCACAAGGTGTTCGCATCCTTGGCATCGCCGCGAGTATGCTGTCGCGAGCGACGGGACCAATCCTGGCCCTGTGTGGTTCATCGAGAAGTGAGGAGCATGCGATGGGGAAGAAAGTTGACCCTGACACCAAGGAACTCAACCGCAGAAGATTCCTGAAGACAGCGGGCATCGCGACACTTGGCGGAGGTGCGCTCGTTATTGCGGGCTGCTCAACGAACGATGCGAGCGACGCTGCCGTCGCGAACGACCTTCCGGAGATCACATGGGAAATGGCGACGAGCTGGCCACGGGGTCTCGACACCATCTTCGGCGGTGCAGAGGTGTTCGCCGAAGCTGTCGGCCTCATGACCGGTGGCAAGTTCACGATCAATCCGCGTGAAGCAGGCGAACTCGTCGGCGGTCTCGAGGTGCTTCCATCGGTCCAGGAGGGTGGGGTCAAAGCCGGCCACACTGCCTCGTACTACTACATCGGCAAGACGCCGGTGACTGCCTTTGGAACCGCGCTGCCGTTCGGCCTCACCTATCGCCAGCAGAACGCCTGGCTCTACGAGGGTGGCGGACTCGAAACGATGCAGGGTCTCTACAAAGAGAAGTTCAACATGATCCAGTTCCCTGCGGGAAACACCGGGACACAGATGGGCGGTTGGTTCAACAAGGAGATCAACTCGGTCGCAGACCTGCAGGGTCTCAAGATGCGCATCCCGGGCCTCGGTGGCAAGGTCATGGAGAAACTCGGTGTGCTCGTCCAGGTGCTCCCCGGCGGTGAGATCTTCCAGGCCCTCCAGACCGGGTCGATCGATGCGACCGAATGGGTTGGCCCTTACGACGATACGAAGCTCGGGTTCGATGAGGTAGCCAAGTTCTACTACTACCCGGGCTGGTGGGAGCCGGGGCCGACGCTCGAGGTGGAGTTCGGACTTGACGAGTGGAACAACCTGCCAGAGGAGTACCAGGCGATCATTGAAGCTGCCGCCTTCCTGGCGAACTCGACGATGATGGCCCGCTACGACGTCCGCAATCCTGAAGCACTCAAGCAGATACAGGCGAACCCGAACGTGACCATCCTGCCCTTCCCCGATGAGGTGATGGCAGCGTCGAATGATGCATCCAATGAGCTCTTCGGTGAACTCCAGAGCCAGGACGCGGACTTCGCTTCGGTCTTTGCCGACTGGAGCAAGTTCCGCCAGGAGAGTTACGCATGGATGGGACTCGCCGAGCTCGCAATGCTGCAAACGAGTTCATTGCAGTCATAGGCGCTCGGCCCCTGGGGGGCCTCGCGGACAGGCTCGGCTGACGCCTCGCCGACAAAGGGCTACGCCCGTACAAGGGCTACGCCCGTACAAGGGCTACGCCCGTACAAGGCTCGGCTGACGCCTCGCCGTAGAAGAAGAGCTTTGATCGATTCTCCTTGGCGCGAGCGCAGCGAGCTGATACGGCCGAAGGCCTAATACGGGCGCAGCCCTAATACGCGAGGCGCCAGCCGAGCTGATACGCGAGGCCCGCCAGGGCCGAGCACCGACTTACCCTCCGCCGGCTCGCGAGAGTTCGATCAGCCAGTTGACGGTCTGGGGGAACACCATCACGACGATGAGGGCGAGGGCCTGGAGCCCCATGAACGGGAATGCCCCCTTGTGGATGTCGGCGGTCTTCACTTCAGGCGGCGCGACGCTCTGGAGATAGAACAGTGAGAACCCGACCGGCGGCGAGATGAACGCCATGTTGAGGTTGATCGCGACGAGGACGAGAAACCACACGAGGTTGATGTCGAGAGCGATCGCCGCCGGGATGAAGATCGGCATCGCGATGAATGTGATCTCGATGAACTCGAGGTTGATACCCAGGATCCAGATGGCGATCATCGATACGATGATGAAACCCCATTTGCCACCGGGTATCCCGGTCAACCACCCGGTGATCAGCTGTTGGCCACCCAGCCGGTCGAACACCAGGGCGAAGAACGTCGAGGCGAACAGGATCATCAACACCAGAGCGGTGATATCGGCTGTTGCTCTCCCCGATCCTTTGATCACATCCCAGGTCAGGTTCCGATTCAGGAGGGCGAGGAACGCCGCACCGAACGCACCCACGGCGCCGGCCTCGGTCGGTGACGCCAGGCCGAAGAAGATGCTTCCGAGGACCGCAAAGATGAGGAAGAGAGGCGGTACGACGGCAACCATCGCCTTGCGCGCCAGTGCCCAACCTCGGTGTGTGCGTTCCTCCTCTGGCATCGATGGTGCCTTCTCAGGATGGACGACCGCAACGATGAAGGCGTAGGCGCCATACATGACAGACAGGATGATCCCTGGGATGAGCGCACCAAGGAAGAGGTCTCCCACCGAAACACCTGCCACACCCGCGAGAAGCACGAGCACGAGGCTCGGAGGGATCAGTTGGGCCATGGTTCCAGACGCGATGATGACACCTGTGGCGAGTTTGTGGTCGTACCCGTGTCTGACCATGACGGGGAGTGCAAGAAGGCCCATCACGATCACGGTCGCTGCAACGACGCCCGTCGCAGCTGCCAGCAACGTTCCAACGAACACGACCGTGAGGGCGAGGCCACCACGTACCGGGCCCAGGATCATCGCGATTGTGGTCAGAAGCTCCTCGGCGAGGCCCGACCTCTCGAAGATCGCCCCCATGAACACGAAGAAAATGATGGCAAGCAGCGTGAAATCCGACATCGCACCGAACCACCTGTTCGGCAACAGCCGCAAGAAACTAGCATCGATGATACCGAGCAACAGGCCGAGAGCGGTGAACACGACGGCTGTGCCGGCGAACGAGAACGCTACCGGGTACCCGGCCAGCAACAGGCCGAGGAACAGCACGAACATGATGACGGCGAGCCATCCGCCCATTGGTCGTTCTCCTCTACTCGATTCTCATCGGTTCGTCGTGTGCAACGGGCAGTTCGACCCAGTCCTCGTGGTCTTGTAGCACTGCCCACAACTTGACCATCTCAGCAAGGGCCTGGATCAGGAGGAGCCCGAAACCGACAAGGATCATGATCTTGATCGGAGCCCTTGGAAGGCCGCTGGGGTCGGGGCTGTTCTCCCAGATCTGCCAGATCTTCCACGTAGTGAAACTTCCCTGTTGGGATACGAGCGAACTCGTCACGTAGCTCAGCGATACCCAGATTGCCAGAAGGGAGAACGGGATCAACGCGATGATGTGACCGACGAAATCGATCAACACCTTGGTTTTCAGAGGCTGCTCGGCCCACCAGAAGTCGACTCTGACGTTGATCTGGCGTTTCAGGATGTACCCGAAGCTCAAGAGGAACACCATCGAGTAGAGGTACCACTGCGACTCGAGCCAGTAGTTGTTCACGAGCCTCGTCTCGATGAACCGGCCGAAGTAGCGCAGGACCACATTGGTGAAACCGATCGTCACGACGAGGATCACCAGGTACGGAGCGATGGCCCCGACCTTCTCGTTGAGATTGTCGGCAAAGCGCTGGTAACCGAGCGCGAACCGCCAGGCACCACTGCGCGCCTGCTCGCTCGAGATGGCCTCTGAGTTCGTCACGGGGTCCGGTACCTCATTGGCGGTCATAGTAGACCAGACCTCAGACCCATGCACCGCAAGACAGTAGAGTGGCGTGAGACCACCAAGGAGGACCGATGCGAATCGTGGTCGCAACCGACCTGACCGACGCGTCCACCGACGCCGCTCGATACGCCGTCGCCCAGGCGAGACGCGTGAACGCCGATCTGGTCGTTGCCCACGTCGTCGGCTCGACCGAGATCGACACACGGCCCGTCGTCGCCTCTCGCTATCAGATGAGCCGCCATTCAAGCGACGCCGAGCCCCTCGTGGGTGACTTCGAGCACGACAAGACGGCAGAACTACGCGACTGGTTCACCGATGCGGTGGACATTCCAGAGGACGTCGACATCGCCTATGCGATCGAGTTCGGTGATCTCCCCGCCGTCATCTGGAAGATCGTCGGCGAGACGGGTGCAGACTCCCTGGTCGTCGGCGCCCACGGAACCCATTCCGTCGGCCGCCACCTGAGCCGTATCCTGCTCGCCGCAACGATCCCCGTGGTGGTCGTCCGCCAAGGCGTCCTGGGGTCAGCCGACCACTGACAGCCTGAAGGGGGGCGTCCCTTCTCTTCAGGCCATCCCCCTTTCAAGGGGGACAGCAGAGGGACGAAGTCCCGATGCAGGGGGATCCACCACGCGCCGCAACCCTTCGCGGCTGCGCGTTA
>CAYUJA010000101.1:0-6575 GCA_964444875.1 uncultured Acidimicrobiaceae bacterium
GGTCCATGTGTCCGTTCTGTAGACACCGATACTTCCTGCGTGGGCCCGGGCTGTGAGAAGCCGGCGACCGTCGTTCGTGAACCGCATGGCCCACGATGGCACCCCGACGTGTTCGATGGTCGCAATCTGATCCCATGTCGTGGTGTCGAAGATCCACGTTCCGGCCTTGCTCGACACTGCCACGATGCCGCCGTCCGGGCTGAACTGCACAGCTGTCGTCGGGAACGAGCCCAAGGCGTCGCTCACGAAGAGGGGCCGACCGGTGACGGGATCCCATACGAACAGGCGCTGGGACGCCCCGCCGGCAACCGCGAGCATCGATCCGTCCGGCGAGAAGTCGAGATCGAGTGCCCCGATCGGGATCCCGGAGCCGGCGATGCAAGTCGGTGTCGCTCCCTCCAGCATCCAGACACAAGTCCCCTCCATCTCAACGAGAGGTTCGCCAGTCTGGCTATCGAAGACAACCACCGGACCGAAGCCCTTGTCGGTCGACGCCTGGGCAGCAAATACGGAACCGTCCGGTGAGAAACGCACTGCCTTCCCGCCGACGCCTTCTATCACCCTCTCCACGTTGCCGGTTGGATAGTCGAAGACGACGATCTGCCCAACTGCATGTCGCGCGATGAACCCGTTCGTCAGGTCGAAGAGGTCCCGCCCCGCCGTGGGATACACGAGGGACACACCTCGGGATCCGACGAGATCGAGCGATGCGTCGACGTGGAACCCGTCGGCGAGGACGAACCCGCCGAGCTCTGCAGTCCACGGATCGAGGCTCCAAACGCGTACGGTCCGATCGGGAGTCCCCGTCGCCACTCGCGTTCCATCGACCGTGATCGACGGCGGCAGCACGACTTGGGCCTTGTGGCCCTTGAGGGTGAGACCGGCCGCGTTGGCGGGCACGTTCCAGGCGACTACCGATTCGCGCTCCGCGCCGCGAACGTAGACCGAGCCGTCCCCGCTGAAGGACCCTGCAAGACCGCCGGGCGGAGGAGTGAAGGGTCCAATGATCTCGAGCGTGTCGGGATCGATCAGCGCCGGAGGGTCCGGGGAGATGAAGGCATCGCCTGTGGGTGTGACCCCGATCGGTACCGGCGGAGTATCGAAGGTTTCGACGGTCTCGCCGGATGTGATGGAGATGATCTCTGAGCGACCCGGATAGGTCAGCAACGCCGTCCGGCCGCCGGGAAGAACGGACCCGATGAGGAAGTCCTCTGGGACCTCGTACTCGCCGACGATGTCACCCGTCGTGAGGTCGGCGAACCAGATCGTCTCGAGCCGCGGCGCCGCTGCGTCTTCGGGGAGGGCGCCGGAGTCACATGCGGCAGCGGCAGGGCGGTTGTTCTCGATAGGTGTGTCTGCCATGAGGAGCACGGGTTCATTCACATCGATCCACTCGGCGCGCTGGCTGTGCAACATGGGTCCGCACGGGCCTTCGATCACATCGACGAGGTCGCCCGAGACCGCGTCCCACACGTAGAGCCCCTCGAGGCCCGGCCCGGGTGGGAGATCCGGGACGTCGAGTTCCGGGTCCGTCCCTGCCAGCCAGTACACGGCAGCTGTGAGGTACTCCCCACCGAGCGTGAACTGGGGACGTTGTATGTGGAGGCCGCCGAGCCACGGCAGCTCGTACGACCACATCATGGTTGGTGTGTCCGCCTGGATGTCCCACACCTCAACGACGTTCTGTTCGCCCGTGACCGAGAGCAGCCGGCCGTCGGTGCTGATCGAGGCGATCGTCGTCCAGAAGAGCGGCTTGTCCCAAGCGAGGCTGAACATCGTGCGGTGTTCGCGAATGGCGGCACGGATGGTCTGTACGGACTCGAACGACGGCCCGTCAGGGCCGACCGAGTCGAGTGCGAGCATCAGCGCCAACTCGGGATCTTCGTCGACCGCGGCCATCGACCGTGCAATCATCTCACGGGAACGTGCCTCGGTTGCTGCGTTCTGTGCATCGTTCGACGAACGGAACCCCCACAAGGCGAAGACCGCAGCTATCAGAGCGACGGAGGCGAACCCTGCAAGCACGGAGCGTCGCCGACGTTTGCTCCTCTGCACGGACGCCGCACGGGCCTCGCTCGAGGCGCGGACGTACTGCGATTCCTCCTCGGAGAGCGACAGCTCGGTGTTGCTGGTCCAAGCGAGGTGCTGGTCGAGCCGGGTTCCCGTCAACAGGTACGAATCATCGCGGTCGTGAGCGATCCACTCGTCAACCGAATCCTCGAGCCGGCGACGGAGCACCAGGTCCTCGCGAAGGTCCTGGATCCAGCATGACAGTCGAGGCCAGTTCACGAACAGGGCCTCGTGAGCGACCTCAACCGTTGGAATGCGCGTCGCTGTATCGGAGTCGAGTACGAGCAGTCGCCACCGGACGAAGGAGTCGGTCACCGCCTCCGCCCCGATGGCTTCGAGATCAGACATCCTCACCCGCGAGCGGACGACGGTACCGCTCGCCTGGACGTCGACGAGCCGGAGGAACAGCTGTCGTGTCGTTTCGCGGTCGACGTCATCGAGGTCGCTGAAGATCGACTCGGCCCGCATGGCAAGCGATCCGGCCACGCCACCGATCTCGTCGTAGTCGGCAAGCGTGATCACATCGCTGCTCCGCATCTGGAACAGCTCCGACATGCAGTGTTGGAGGAGCGGCAACGAGCCCGGGCGGTCCTTCACGCTGGCGACGATGCGCTCCGTGACGGCGGGTTCGACCTGCACACCCACTCTGTCGGCCGGCCCGTTCACGGTCTCGGCAAGCTCTTGCGGGCTCGGCGAGGCCAGGACGATCATCCCGGATTGGAGAACCTGACGGAACCCGGAGTACTGCAACGCCCGGCCCAAGAAGTCGGCTCGAAGCGTGATGATGACGTGGACACCATCGAGATCTCGTGTCCGTGCGATCAGGTCGAGGAATCGGCGCACAGTGGGTGTATCGCCCGTCGTAAACAACTCCTCGAACTGGTCGACGAAGAGCACGAGGTCGGCGCCGTCGGGCAACGCGGCCGCTATGTCGGTCAAGGATTCGGTGCTTTCGACGGTGAGAAGATGCCGCGTCTCTCCGTGCAACGCAACGGCGACCTGCTCGAGCGCACGCTCGAGCTCCCGGAACGGCTGGAGCCCGGGGTACATGCCGGCCACGACCCAGTCCTGTGATCCCGGCAATCCTCCGCAGCGCAACGCCGGGAGCAACCCGGCACGCACGACGGACGACTTCCCCACTCCCGAGGGCCCGACCACCGCGACGACACCACTGTCTCTGACCGCTGCGATGATCTCTGCCACCACGTCGGATCGCCCGAAGAAGTCATCGGCATCTGATTCGACGAACATCGAGAGCCCCTTGTAGGGGTTGCGTGTCGCCGTATACCGGCGCTGTGCAGCTCCGCTCGAGTCGGGTAACAACGCTTCGAGGAACGAGACGACGGACGGGGATCTGTCGGCGGGGTCCTCACTCACGGCTCGAGCGATGGCAGGAGTGTCGGACTCGATCGGGAGATCGGCTGGGGCTTCCCTCCCGGTGAACAGCTCGTGGGCGAGAACACCGAGGGCGTACACGTCGGCTGCCGGCGTCGGTTGACCATACCCCATGGTCTCGGGTGCGACGTAGGCAGCGAACTCCGGCGAAGGCGTGTGGACGTTCTCTTCGATCGGGAATCCCAGGAGATACGCGTTTCCCGCTTCGTCGAGAGCGATGCGATCCGGTCGCACCGACCCGTGGACAACACCGAGCGAGTGGGCGTACGCGACGGCCTCCCCGACCTGTCTCAGAACACGTTCCGGTTCGGCGTCTGTGACGTCGAGGAATCCGCCACGGTGCAGCCTGTACGCGACATAGGCACCCTGGCCGTCCCGCCAGTAGTCGAGCGGTGAGCTGATACTGGGATGGTCCATGATCGTGAGTCGTTGGGCGTTCGCCTCGAAATAGCGGATGAAACCGGCATCCGAGGATCTCGTGCGGTCGATCACCTCGAGAAGCACCTCTCGACCGATCGACGGCTGGTACGCCCGATACAGGGTTCCGGCCGACCCGGGGCCGACGGGATCTCGCAGCTCGTACCCCGGCACGGATCGCTCGTCACCCTGAGGAAGAGGTGGCGGGAGGCGATCTGCCAGGGGCCGTGGGAAGGACCGTGGTGGGTCGCCGACGAGCAGTTGGTAGATCGGAACCCTGGCTTCGATGCCATGGAGATCGAAGCTTCCGAGCGATTCGATGCGCGCGCCGGCGCCACCGCCATCGGCCATCAAGGCACGTTGCGCGTCCGCCGACAGGAGGACCTGTCCCGGGTGGGCAAGGGAGACGAGCACTGCCGCCCGCGTGACGGGTGGCCCGCTGATGCCGTCGTCGGACATCTCGATGTCTCCCCAATCGACAGCGAACCGGATCGCTGTGTCGGCGAGCTCGAAACTGGCGGACTCGGCAGCCGAGATCGCCTGAGGAGGTGAATCAAACGTCGCGTACGTGGCTGAGCCCGCCGGGTGGACCTCTCCACCCTGATTGGCCTCGATTGTTCTTCTCAGGATTTCGAATGTGCGGGTCAGTTGCTCGTCACGCTCTCTCGACGAGAGTCTGGCCATGTCGGCCGGGTCGCCGGGGTCTGCAACGAGGACCGCCTTGACCTGGATGGTCCTCCGCGGTTCCGGATCGAGTGACGGGTCCTGCTCGAGAATCTGTTGTTCGAGGTCCACCAGCTCCCGTGTCGGGTCCAATCCCAGTTCCTCGACGAGGGTCGTCCTCAGGTCTGCGAAGGAGCCGAGAGCATCTCTCTGTCTTCCCGCCCGGTACAGAGCGAGCATGTGCTGGGCGCGGAATCTCTCGTTGTAGGGATGCTGTGTGATGAGGCCCTCGATCTCGCCGATGAGATCGGAGCTGCGTCCCGATGCGAGGTCGGCGTCGATACGTGCCGACTGGGCCGTCACCCGCAACTCGTTCAGCCGGGCCACCTCGGCACCGAGGAGTCCGTGCGCCTCGATGTCTGCGTACGGGTGCCCTCCCCACAACGCCAGGGCCTCCCTCAGGACGCCGCCGGCCGCTCCGGGATCGACCTCGGACCCATCGACAGCAGACACGCAGAGTTCCTCGAACTCGAGAGCGTCGACCTGTGATGTCTCAGCGTGGAAGACCCACCCATCGCCGTCCCTGGTGATCGAATCTCCGACCACAGAACGGAGTGTGGACACGTATGTTTGCACGTTGCGGCGATACCGCTCGGGAAGTTCATCGCCGTACACGGCCTCAGCGATCGAGTCGGCTGAGACGGATCTTCCGGCACCGGCGATCAACATGGCCAGTACGGTCCGCTGCTTCGGCCCACCGATGTCGAGTGAGCGTTCCGCCTCACTCACCTTGACGGGTCCGAGGACGCTGAAGTTCATGCTGGTGGGAACACTACGCGAGTGTCCGGGTCGTGGCGAATTGTCATGTGGGAAGCGTGCGCCACATGTGTTCAGAAAGTGTTCAGGCGTCCACGAACCCCCGGATCTGCTTGGCAGTTGCTCGTCTGAACATCTTCTGAACACCACTTCGGCACGATCGATCCATCGGAGCGAAGTTCGCTACCGACCGGTACACACACCGGTAGCCGAAAGGGAGCCGACCATGAACAACATCACGACAACGAACCATCGACGGCTTGTTGGGTTGATCCTCGCCGTTGCTCTGGTAGCGACCGCATGCAGCGTGGGCGAAGCAGCGACCACGGACGAGACCGATGAACCGGTGTCGACGACAGCGGAGAGCGTCGTCACAACGACGACCGTCGCCGCGACGACCACCAGCGCCGCACCCGACACAACCACCACAACCACGACCGCAGCGCCCGAGGAGCCGGAAGCCGACTTCTACGATCTGGTGACGGTGAACGGCGCCCAGCTCGCGTACTCCTGTCAGGGTTCGGGGTCACCGAAGGTGATCATCGAGCACGGGCTCTACACGCTCCCGTTCATGTCTGAGCCATCGGAGCACTGGTACGCGTGGATCGGGCCCCAGCTTGGTATCGCCGAGTTCACCGAGGTCTGCGTCTATGGACGTCGCGGAGTCGCCGGGAGTGATCCGGTCGAGAGTGGGGTCGTCAGGACGGTGAGCGACCAGGTCGCAGATCTCGCGGGATTCCTCGATGCAATGTCCTTCACGGAGCCTGTGGTGATCGCGGGACACTCGTGGGGCGGGGCGATCGGACAACTGTTCGCAAGCCAGTATCCCGATCAGACGGCAGCCTTGGTGCTCGTCGACAGCGTGAACGCCGACTACTTCGACGGATTCCCCGACGCGTCCTCTGGCCCGATCGAGTTCGTCGACGTGGTCGACGGTTCAGAGCAACTCGCAGCGATCGACGATCTGGGCGCGCTGGCGATCACCGTTCTCTCGGCAGGGTCGCCGGTCTTCACGGTGCTCGGGACACCCGATGGCGCGATCCCTGCCGGGACTCCGTATCACGATCCCGCGTCCTTCGAGGAATGGACGAGCCAGCAGAACGACCTCGCCGAACTGTCGTCCGACATGGTCCACACCACTCTGGACGACTCGGGGCACCTGATGCAGATCGACCGACCGGACGCAATCGCCGATGCAGTCCGCGAGATCATCG
>CAYUJA010000102.1:0-6561 GCA_964444875.1 uncultured Acidimicrobiaceae bacterium
CGAGGTCCCAGAAGTTCTGCCATGTCGCCCAATCCGGCACGAGGTTCGAGTTCGCTATGAGCACTCTCGGTGCCATCTCATGGGTCCGGAACCGGCCGACGGGCTTTCCAGACTGGATGAGCAGGGTCTCGTCCGACTCGAGTTCTGTGAGGGACTTCACGATCGCGTCGAACGCCTCCCAGTTACGCGCAGCCTTGCCGCGTCCCCCGTAGACGACCAGGTCGAGCGGTATCTCTGCGACCTCAGGGTCGAGATTGTTGAGCAGGCAGCGAAGGACTGCCTCCTGGAGCCACCCTTTCGTGTGTAGCGCGGTGCCGGTGGGCGCGGTAACGATGCGTGGGCCCGTGCCGTACGCAAAGGCGGCGGCTTCCATGTCTGCCTGCTCCGGCGATGGCATGTCGTCGTCCCCGCGGTACGCCTTCTTGCCCTCCTCGATGCTCTCGTCGATGGTGTCCGCGGCACTCTTCGCGACATCCTTCGTCTTGTCCCATGCAGCCTTGCGGGAGTCCTCAGAGCCTTCCCACGCCTCGGTAGCTGCCGCCGCTGCCTTGCCAGCCGTCTCGGCGAACTTGTCCATCCAGCTCTTCTTCTTGGTCATGTCCTCTCCTCGTCGATGTCGCTGAACGCCCCTGCGTTGATCAGGTCTGCGATCGCCATGATGTCGGGGCCAGGCGGTCTGTCCTCTAGTAGATGCGCGCACACCGTTCGCACCGTGTCGCGCACGGCGGCCGTCCCCGGTGCGAGGTCGAGCGGACGCTGGTCTGCACCCTGGGCTGCACACATCAGCTCCACGGCGATCACCCGTGCCGTGTTGGTGAGCACGGTGTCCAGCTTTCGTGCTGCACCCCACCCCATCGACACATGGTCCTCCTGAAGCCCTGAGGTGGGTATCGATTCGACCGATGCGGGGTGGGACAGCACCTTGTTCTCCGCCACGATCGCCGCAGCGGTGTACTGCGTGATCATGTACCCGCTCGAAACACCGGGATTGGTTGCAAGGAACGGGGTGAGTCCGGACGACCGGTGGGGGTCGAGCAGCCTGTCCGTCCTGCGTTCCGAGATCGAGCCGAGTTCGGTGACCGCTATGGCGAGAAAGTCCAGGGCGAACGCAAGCGGTTGGCCGTGAAAGTTGCCACCAGAGATGACCTCTCCGTCTTCGGGGAACACGATCGGATTGTCGACAACCGACCCGAGTTCGCGGGTGAACACGGCCTCCGCGTGAGTGATCGTGTCGCGAACCGCACCGTGCACCTGGGGTGCGCACCTGAGGCTGTACGCGTCCTGGACCTTGTGGCTGAAGTCATCGTGGTGCGAGGCCGAGATCGCCGAACCTTTGAGCAGGTTGTGGATCCTCTCTGCGGACCGCATCTGACCCGGATGGGGGCGGAGTTCATGGATCCGTTTCTCGAACGGCCGCTGGGACCCGAGCATCGCCTCAACGGTCAACGCGCACGCCGCATCGTCTGCGTCGACGAGGAGGCGGGCACGATGCACCGCCAGACATCCCATCGCGAGCATGCCCTCTGTGCCGTTGAGCAGACTCAGCCCCTCTTTGGCCTGTAACTCGAGGGGTTCGATCCCGTGTGCCCGGAGAACAGGAAGCGAGGGGACCTGCCCGCCGTCTGGGCCAAACACGAACCCTTCGCCGATGACGGGGAGGGCAAGATGGGCGAACGGTGCGAGGTCGCCAGACGCCCCCACAGACCCCTGACAAGGCACTGCCGGCAGGATGTCGTTGTTGAGCAGCGTGACCAGGTACCTGACCACGTCGGGGCGTACTCCTGAGTGGCCCTGGGACAGTGTCCGTGCTCGCAGCAGCAGCATCGCACGGACGGTTTCACGGTCGAGCAGGTCCCCAACACCCGACGCATGGGACCGCAGCAGGTCGTATTGGAGGTCGCTCGCCTGAGACGGGCTGACCCTCGTGTTCGAAAGGGCTCCGAAGCCCGTGGTGATCCCGTAGACGGTCTCGTCGTTGTCAACGACACGCTGCACGAGAGCCCGCGCCGGTTCCATACGGGCATCGAGGCCATCGCCGACGACGACATCTGCCTTGCGATACGCGACCGCGATCACATCGTCGATCGCGAGCGCCGAACCGTCGACCGTTACCCGCATACCTGCTCCTTACTTTCGCAGCTCATGGCGATACCAACACGAACTCTATACGGGGTCCGTCATCGCTCGTCCAGGCCGGGGTCGCCGATAGTCGCACCGTCGAACGGCCACCGCCACCAAGCTACATTTCCCACATGGGAACAGACCCCGAACCGATCGATCATCAGGGCCGTACCATCGACTTCGGTCGGACCGCAGACGACTACGAGCGGTACCGCCCTGGGTTCCCCGAGGACTTCTTCGACCTGCTCGTGGAGCGCGGATGGATCGCAGCCGGGATGTCCGGTCTCGACCTCGGCACCGGGACAGGCACCGTCGCGCTCGGGTTAGCAGCACGGGGTGTGGAGGTCACCGGAATCGACATCTCGCGTGAGTTGCTCGAGGTGGCCCGCAAGGCCGCAGACGAGAGACATCTCGCCGTCAGATTCATCGAGGGGACCGCCGAGACCACAGGGCAGCCTGACTCGTGGTACGACATCGTGTCCGCTGGGCAATGCTGGTGGTGGTTCGACTCGGATGAAACCGCGACCGAGGCACGCAGGATCCTGAAACCAGGGGGCCGGTTGCTCATCTGCGACTTCAGCTACCTGCCGCTGCCGGGCAACGTAGCGGAACGCACCGAGGACCTCATCCTCGAGCACAACCCGGGGTGGCCAAAGGCCGGGTGGCGCGGTGTGCACCCCGAACAGGTGCAGGCGCTCGACATGGCGGGTTTCGTCGATGTCGAGAGTTTCAGCTACACCGTCGACGTCCCGTTCAGCCACGAGGCATGGCGGGGACGGATGCGCACCTGCAATGGTGTCGGCTCAGCGCTGGACGCCGATGAGGTCGAGCGGTTCGACTCCGACCTGGCTGATCTGCTCGCACGCAAATTCCCGGGTGAACTGAGTGTGCCACACCGCATCTTCGCCACCAGCGGCGTCCGTTAGGACTTTGGCGTCCACAGCCGCCACATACGGCGGATTCGGACGCCAAAGTCCTGAGTGCTCAGGTGCTGGTGAGGAAGCTGTTGAGAACGAAGGGTATGGATTGTCTGTTCGCCTCGGTGACGGCATCGGTCATGACGATCATGACGTTGACCCCGATCCCGTCGTCACGGAGCGAGACGAGCCGAACCATCGACGGTATATCGGGGTCCTCCGAGACGCCCGCGAGAATCGCGATGGGCTCGCCCTGACGATTGACGGTGAACAGCGGCTCCTCGACCGTGTAGTCGGTGAGATCTGCCTCGATGACGCTATCCACGTACTCTTCGAGGGTGGCAGCCTCAATGCCTTCCTCAACGAGATCTACAGTGTCCACGAGCAGCCCTATCTCCATCTCGAGTATCCAGAGCCGGTCGGCAGGGACATCGTTCGCTGCTATGTCCTCGGATGCCGCTTCATTCCATGCAGCGGGTATCTGAAGCTCGAACATGTCGTCCTCGAAACGGGTGAACAAGGTGGGTGTCGATTCTGGGGGCGACACGGCAGGTGTGAGCTCGATTCCGTAGTCTGAGAACTCCCATCGGGTCACGGCCGCGATATCGGATTCCCCATCGGGAACGATCCCTGCGAAGTCATCGCGTGGTTGGCGTGTCACCGACGTCAACGTGCTCACGAGGAAGTCACCGGCGCTCACTTCCAGCTCGACGAGCTGGATGTTGGGATCTTCGGGATACGTGCCGGTGATCCGGAAACCGTCGGCGGTCTCTTCTGTGGTCAGATCGTCGAGGACGAGGATTCCGTTGAGGGTGTCGCGAACAGGGTTAGGCGACTGCTCGTCGTCGATCGCCCACTCGCCGCTTACGGGGTTCTGTTTGTATTGGACTCCGTCGACCTCGCGGATCTCCCACTGCAGTGTCCCCTCGAGAACGCCGGTGGACACATCCATGATCGAGACGATCCAACTGTTGTCCTGTGTGGACTGACCACCACGAAGAGAGGCGGTTGCGTGGACTGTTCCCTGATCCTCTGCTTCGGTGATCGTGAGGCTGCCGAAACCGAGGAAGGATTCTTGGGATGCCATTGCTGCGTTGACGTCGTCGAGGACTCCTTGTGCGTCCGGCGTATCCGGCGCTTCTGTCGTGGTCGTCGTGGTCGTCGCAGCCGTGGTGCTCGTCGTCAGTGTCGTAGTCGGTTGCGCAGCGGTTGTCGACGTCGTGCTGGTGGTCGTAGTGGGATCCGATGCGCTCGGATCCGATCCGGATGTACACGCCGCAGCCACCAGACTGATCGCGAGTAGCACTATGAACCGATACAGCCCTTTGCCCATGTGTTGCCCCTTTTCGACCCTCGACGGTAGCACGCTACTAGATGGGAGAACCGTATGGCGGATGTGGTGTGATGTGGCGGAGCGCACCGGGGACCTGCTCCTCCAGCACAACCCGGGGTGGCCAGAGTCCTGAGTCTCAGCGGCCGAGGACCACGTCGATCACTTCGAGTGCGGCGTGCTCTTGTTCGGTGACGCGTTTGCCGCCTATGCCGAGGAAGCTGCCCTCCTTGCTCGCTTCAGCGGTCGTAAGGGCAACAGCGGCGACCCACTGCTTGTAGCCGGAGGCAACGTCTGGATCGCATTTCGCGTCGACGACCGCAGCGACGGTAGCCAGCTTGGACACCAGTTCGTCCTTCACCTCATCAGCAGACCCCTCTGGATCGAACCTCGAGCTGTCATCTTTGTCGTCCATGTCGGCAACGAGGAGCGTCACGAGGTCATGTGCTGGACCCGCGGTCTCAACGTTCCTTGCCGCCTTGACCATCGCGAACGACTCCTTCGGTATGCCCATGATGTTGGGAGATGCCAGGACGATCAGAACACCCGCAAGGAAGGGCCCCTCCACGAGTTCCGTCCATTCCTCGTCCGTGAAATCATCCCTCATCGCCACGTCTCATACCTCCCGTATCAGTTCGCCATCGAGCGATTCTTCCATGTTCGCGCGGTACGAACCGTACTACCGGCCGGACCCGAAAGTATGAGCCTCTCGCTCGCGAAGACCGACCCGGACATCGAGCAACTCGAGACGCTGCTCGATGAACTTCTCTCCGCCACGGATGGTGTGATCCTCAAACCACTCGTGGATCGAGGCTGCCGTGTCGGGTTCTGAGCGGTATTGGACACGGTCCAGTATCCGGCTCCCTGCTTGGGGTGGGAGCACCGCGATCATGGCATCCCAGTGCTCACGCATCAGGCTCCAGATGAGCGAACCGTTCTCTCGGTGTCCGAGCAACAGGGCAAGTGCCCAGAACGAGTCCTGGGACCGGATATCACCGTCGAGAACCATCTGGAACATCTTCGCCGCCGAGACAGCGTCCGGGACTTGGGTAGCTGCCCTCAGGTACTTGACGGTGGCCTGGGGTGTGTCGGCCGCATTCGACCGTGCGATCAGGTCATCGAAGGTGTCTGCATCCCCGTGGGCGGCGACGATGAACAACGACGCGTCGGCTATCTCCGCATCGACGTCACCCCGGGCGCCAAAGATCGAACGAGCGCGTTGAATCGTCTCCTGGTCGTTGCCGAGCGTTCCCAGCGATTTGATCAGAAGCCCCCGTGTGGCCCGCATCCTGTCTGACTCGTCGGCGCCGACCGTCCAACCGAATTCGTCGGCTTTCGGGCGAACGAGGTCGGTGACGAACGACTCGAGAGAAGGTCGATCGTCCGAAGACACGACCCTGTTGAGTTCGGCAAGGCCCGCCAGGCCCATCTGCCACACATCGAGTTCGTCCTCGTCGGACAACATGCCGACGAGCGCGAGATAGTCCCGGCCAGACATGTCACCTCGCAGCAGGTTCGCCACGGCGTCGGACACGACGGCGAAACGCTCCATTCCCGAGAGGTCCCCGAACGACTCCATGACCGCAGGCAGCAGGTCTGCATCGTACGCGACCCGGTAGAAACCTTCGCCGCCGGCGTTGACGATGACACCATCGCGAGCCTCGAGCGCAACAGGTTCATCGGCGACCAGTGTCTTGCCGGTGCCACCTGGTGTGCGATACAGCACGGGAACCTTCCACGAGCCCTCACCGTCACCGATGAGACGGAACGGCTGTTGGGACAGGAGCACCCCCGAGTCCGTGTTGGCTACGGAGATCCGGGGGTAACCGCCCTGGAAGATCCACGTATCCATGATCTCACCGACGGGTTCACCGGATTCGGCCTCGAGTGCGGCCCACAGGTCGGCGGTCTCGGTGTTGGCGTATGCGTGTGTCTTGAGATAGCGGGTGACGCCTGCGCGGAAGGCTTCCTCACCGAGGTACTGCTCGAGCATGCGCAGCACGGAAGAACCCTTCTGGTACGTGAGCACATCGAACATCGCGTTCGCTTCCTCTGGCGAGGCGACCGCGATCTCGATGGGCCTCGTCGCTGCGAGGGCATCGGTCTCCTGGCTCGAAGCGCGATACGGGGCGAACGCAAGCCAGCGGTCCCACGCAGGTTCGAAGGCATCGACGCACTTGATCTCCGCGAACG
>CAYUJA010000103.1:0-6517 GCA_964444875.1 uncultured Acidimicrobiaceae bacterium
AGTACCAAGTACCAAGTACTTCTACGCGATCCCGATCAGCGTGAGGACCGCGGTGACGGCTTCGTCGAGCGAGACCTGCGACGTATCGATGGCCAGGTCAGGGTGTTCCGGGGCCTCATAGGGGGCGCTGATGCCTGTGAAATCGGCGATCTCGCCGGTGCGTGCCATGGCGTAGAAACCCTTCGTGTCTCGTTGTTCACACACCTCGAGAGGCGTCGAAACATGTACCTCGTAGAAGGCGACGTCGGCGTCGTGGTGAAGTTGCCTCACCGCCTGGCGCCCGAGTGCGTACGGGCTGATGAGCGGTGCGAACACGATGAGTCCGGCATCTGCCATCAGCCGTGCAACTTCACCGACCCTGCGCACGTTCTCGACACGGTCATCGGCTCCGAAACCGAGCCCTGCGTTGAGTCCGTGGCGGATGTTGTCGCCGTCGAGCGTGTAGGAGGGAAACCCGGATTCGATGACGGCCATCTCGCATCGGTGTGCAACGGTCGACTTGCCGCTACCTGAGAGCCCCGTCATCCACACCGTGCACCCAGGCCCGTTCGTGACAGCATCGCGCAGAGCCCGTGGAACTTCGCCCGGATGCCACCGGACGTTGTCGGTCACAGCGCAGCTCCGCCAATGATCCCTGCACCAACGGTGTTGTTGGTAGCTTCGTCGATGAGAATGAACGAACCGGTGTGTCGGTTCTTGCGGTATTCGTCGAAGAACAACGGCTCGGTCGTGCGTATCGTCACCCGCCCGATCTCGTTCAAGCCGAGTTCGGTTGCATCATCGATCCGGTGGAGGGTGGAAACGTCGAAGCGGTACTGCAGATCTTTGATCAGTGCCCGAGCAGACTTCGTCGTGTGTTTGATCGCGTACTTGGCGCCCTTGTGCAGTTTGACCGAGTCGGACATCCACGTGACGATCGCATCGATGTCCTGGCCGACCTCAGGCTGGTTGTGCGGCCGGCAGATCATGTTGCCTCGCGACACGTCGATGTCGTCCTCGAGTCGTATAACCACCGACAGCCCTGCCGGGGCCTCTTCGACGGGCCCATCGAAGGTGTCGATCGATGCAATGGTCGATTGGAAACCCGACGGGAGAACGATCACGTTGTCACCGGGTCGGAACACACCAGATGCGATCTGTCCCGCGTACCCGCGATAGTCGAGGTGCTCTCTCGTGTGTGGGCGGATGACGTACTGGACGGGGAATCGGGCATCGATCAGGTTGCGGTCCGATGCGACGTGGATCTCCTCGAGCGTCTTGAGCAGCGGCGACCCCTGGAACCAGGGCATGTTCTCCGACGCGTTGACGACGTTGTCGCCCTCGAGGGCGGACATGGGGATGAAACGAAGGTCCGCGATGTCGAGGCGTGCAGCGAAGTCCCTGAACTCCTCGGTGATCTCGTCGTACGCCTTTTCGGAGTAGTCGACGAGGTCCATCTTGTTCACGCACAGGACCAGGTGGGGCACACGAAGCAACGATGCGATGAAAGCGTGCCTGCGCGTCTGTTCGAGGATGCCTGCTCTGGCATCGACGAGTACGAGTGCGATGTCGGCAGTCGAAGCGCCGGTGACCATGTTGCGCGTGTACTCGATGTGGCCGGGAGTGTCCGCGAGGATGAACTTGCGATACGGTGTCGCGAAGTAGCGATACGCCACATCGATCGTGATGCCCTGCTCACGCTCTGCCCGCAGGCCGTCGGTGAGCAACGCAAGGTCGACGTAGTCGGACCCTCGTTTGCGTGATGCCTCTTCGATCGCTTCGAGTTGGTCCTGGAAGATCTGCTTGGTGTCGAACAGCATGCGCCCGATCAGCGTGCTCTTACCGTCATCGACGGATCCGGTGGTAGCGAGTCTGACGAGTTCGACGTGGTCCACTAGAAGTACCCCTCTTTCTTGCGGTCTTCCATGGCAGCTTCTGAGGTTCGATCATCCGCCCTGCTTGCCCCACGTTCGGTGATGCGTGTGGTCGAAACTTCGACGATGATCTCTTCCACCGTCGTTGCCGTGGATGCGAATGCGCCCGTGCACGACATATCGCCCACGGTACGGAACCGAACCGTTCCCTCGAACACCTCTTCGTGTTCCATTCGCATGATGTACGGGCTGTCGGCCATCAGGAGGCCGTCCCGCTCGAAGACGTTGCGTTTGTGGGAGAAGTAGACGGATGGCAGGTCGATCTTCTCTCTGCCGATGTACTCCCACACATCGACTTCCGTCCAGTTCGATATGGGGAAACACCGGATGTGCTCACCACGCATGTGACGGGCGTTGTAGAGGTTCCACAGTTCTGGTCTCTGGTTCTTGGGATCCCACTGGCTGAACTCGTCTCTGAAGGAGAACATGCGTTCTTTCGCGCGGGCCTTCTCCTCGTCCCTGCGAGCACCGCCGAACACCATGTCGAACCGGTGGGACTCGATGGCAGCGAGCAGCGGCTCGATCTGGAGGCGGTTACGCGATGCGTTCAATCCGGTTTGCTCCGAGACCCTGCCCTCGTCGATGGCTTCCTGCACCGATGCGACGATGAGGTCGACGTTGAGTTCCTCGACGGTGGTGTCCCGGAACTCGAGAACTTCAGGGAAGTTGTGCCCGGTGTCGACGTGCATGACGGGGAAGGGGAGCCGTGCCGGGTAGAAGGCTTTGAGTGCAAGGCGCAACATCAGCGCCGAGTCTTTCCCGCCGGAGAACAGCAGCACAGGCCGCTCGGACTCGGCAACGGCCTCACGGATGATGAAGATCGATTCTGCCTCGAGCGCGTCGAGGTGGCTTATTTGGTAGCTCACGAGCGGGAGCGTAGCGGAATCGTGTGTTTTTCATCCCAGCGATTCGGCCGATCGGCCGTGCCGTCGAGGTGTCGATCGTGCGCGCTGAGCGTTCGTACCATGTACATTTGTAGTGCGAACGGGAGGAGAAGGGTGACGGGCATGGAAGACACCAGCGGTGCCGCAGTTGACGCTGCCGGCTTCCTCGTTGCATCGAGTGAGCTTGCGCATCTTGCGACGTTCCCTGAGCAGAACCCCAATGCGGTCATCGAGACCGACATGGCAGGGACCATCACCTATCTCAATCCCGAAGCGGTGAGACGGTTCCCCGACCTTGCCGAGCGTGGTATCGCACACCCGCTGGTGTCCGGGGTCCTCGATCTCGTCGAGAAGTTCCGCTCTGATGGACGTGAGTTCGCTCAGCGCGAGGTTGGATTCGGGGATGCCGTCTACGAACAGAAGGTCTGTTACTCGCCCCACGGTGACGACGGGATGATCCGCATCTTCACACACGACGTGACGGCGCATCGCCTGGCCGAGCAGGCGCTCGCAGACGTTGCTCGCAGGGTCGTGATCGCCCAGGAACAGGAGCGTAAACGCGTGTCGCGTGGACTCCACGACGAGGCAGGCCAGGCGATGGCCGCCCTCAAGATCAACCTCGAACTGTTGAAACAGAGCCCGGGCAGCGACGAGGCGGGAATCGTTGACGATCTCGATGCGGCGATCGACCTTCTCGACGATACGTGGAACCAGATTCGTAGGGTCGCTCGTGACCTGCGGCCACCGGCACTGGACACCCTTGGCCTCAACGACACGCTCGAGGACTTCTGTGCACAGTTCGCGCGGAGAACCAGGCTCGCGATCACGTATCGCGGGCACGACACGAGCGGTCTCGGCGACGCACACGAGATCAGCCTGTACCGGTTCCTCCAGGAAGCCCTCACCAACGTGGCCAAACACGCTGATGCCACGCACGTTGACGTGCTGCTCACCAGGAGCGACTCCGTCGTGTCGCTCAGTGTGAGCGATGATGGCCATGGCATCGAGTCCAACGATGCGCACAACACTGATGGGCCGGGGATCGGTGTCGTCGGCATGCGCGAGCGGATCGAGACCCTGGGTGGCCGCTTCGAGATGTCGAGCGGCCCCGAGGGAACGGTCGTGACCGCCACACTCCCTGTGGGCGCCCCATGATCCGTGTTGCTATCGCGGAAGACCATCATCTGGTGCGGGACGGGATCCGGGCGCTCCTCGAACGCGACGACGGTATCGAGGTGGTAGGGGAGGCGGTCAACGGTGTCGAGGCGGTCGACCTCGTCGGTGAGGTCTCGCCCGATGTCATCATCATGGACATCACGATGCCGCAATGCAATGGGATCGAAGCAGCCGGCCTGATGCGCGAACTGGGCAGTGACACAGCGATCGTGTTCCTGTCCATGCACGCGGAACCTGCCCTCGTGCGCCGGGCACTCTCTGCGGGAGCCAACGCTTACGTACTCAAGGGATCCGTCACAGAGGAACTCCTGCGTGCGGTGCGGGCCGCCCACGAAGGGGCCGTGTACCTGAGCCCGCAGGTCGCCGGTGCTATGAGCCAGGACGATGTGACCCTCACGCCTCGCGAGTCCGAGGTGTTGGTGCTCATCGGGGACGGCCTCACGAATCGGGCGGTCGCAAGCCGGCTCTCGATCAGTGTCAAGACCGTCGAGCGGCATCGGACGGCGATCATGGCGAAGCTGGATGTCCATAGCATCGCTGAGCTGATGCGCGAGGCGTTCCGACGCGGGTTGCTCGACGTCGACCCGTGAGCGCACCTTCCGTCCGGCTTCGGTGAACAGGCTCCCTGCTCTGAGCTCTGTGTTCTTTCGCCCTGAAAACGGAAAACGGTGAACGGAGAACGTCACGATCTCGAGCTCTCCACTCACGCGTCCCCGCCGCCTATCATGTCGCGACGGAGGCTCCACACTCAATGACCGCACGCGACCCGAACATCGAACAGGACGTACGAGCGATGGTTCGTCGTATCGTCGACGGCATATTCGGTGAGGACTCGGCCGTGCCTCCCGCCGACACTTCGAGCGAGTCAGATACCGACGTGCCAGACGGTTCCGCGATGCGTACCGTTGCCATCGGTGGTGACCACGGCGGTTACGCCATGAAGGAACGCCTCGGATTCAAGCTCAAGGAACAGGGGTTCACCATCATCGACTGTGGGACGGACTCCACGGACCCCGTCGACTACCCCGACATCGCAGCAGCGGTTGCACACACGGTGCGTTCCGGCAAAGCCGACGTTGGCATCGTTGTCGACGGGGCTGGTATCGGGTCGGCCATGGCAGCGAACAAGATCCCCGGGGTGCGTGCGGCGTTGTGTTACGACGTTTCCACCGCCCGCAACGCCCGTGAGCACAACCATGCGAACGTTCTGACCCTGGGTGCGGGACTGATCGGGGGTGCCCTGGCGTGGCAGATCACCCAGGAGTTCCTCGCAACACCGTTCGGCGGAGGCAGGCATGCACGGCGTGTCGACAAGATCAACGACCTCGAAACGACCCACTCGGAGCGATAGCGATGGCTGAACGACAACCAACCCGCGATGAGATCGTCGAACTCGTCACCCGCGAGGTTCTCGCCGCCCTTGCTGAACGCGCCGATATCTGTGCGACACCAGAGAAACTGCGCACCGTGGTCGCCAACGGGGCAGACAGGGTCTCATTCCACGGCGATGCCCAGGATGTGCCGCTCGACCTGGCAAAGTACATCGACCACACGCTGTTGAAACCTGACGCCACCCAGGAAGAGATCGACACGATGTGTGCCGAAGCGATCGAGTACGGGTTCGCAGCAGTGTGTATCAACCCGACGTGGGTGAAACGCACAGCTGAGAACCTCAGGGGATCGGACGTCAAGACGGCTACGGTCATCGGTTTCCCGCTCGGGGCCAACACCTCAGACATCAAGGCAATGGAGGCTCGCAGGGCGCTGCGTGACGGGGCCCGCGAGGTGGACATGGTCATCAACATCGGCGCCCTCAAATCTGGCCAGCACGAACTGGTGCGCAAGGACATCGAGAAGGTCGTTGACGCCTCGCACGAAGGCGGTGCCATTACCAAGGTGATCCTCGAGACGGCGCTGCTCACCGATGAAGAGAAGGTCATCGCATCGGCCCTTGCCAAGGCCGCGAAAGCGGATTTCGTCAAGACCTCGACCGGATTCAGTGGGGGAGGGGCCACGGTGTACGACGTTGCGTTGATGCGTGAGACCGTTGGCCCGGACATGGGTGTGAAAGCATCAGGGGGCGTTCGGACCCTCGAAGATGCAGAGGACCTCATCGCAGCAGGTGCGACACGCATCGGTGCATCGGCAGGAGTTCAGATCGTTGGCGGACATGAAGGAGATGGCAATGACGACGGGTATTGAACTGAGGTCGTACGCCTTCCTCGACAGTTTGCAGCCGCAATACGCAGCGTTCCTCGGAACCACGGCCCAGGGTTTCCTGCCGCTTGCAGGTGAGGCGGTTCTCTTCGTCGAGGTTGCACCGGGCATCGAGATAAACCGGTTGACGGACATCGCATTGAAAGCAACCACGGTCAAGCCAGGTATGCAGATCATCGAGCGTGTGTTCGGCCTCCTGGAGGTCCACTCGCCGCAGCAGTCAGAGACCAGGGCGGCAGGAGAGGCGATCCTCGACTCGCTCGGTGTCACCGAGATCGAGCGACTCAAGCCGAAGGTACTCTCGAGTCAGTTGATCCGCCGTATCGA